>CALWKT010000101.1 GCA_944381335.1 uncultured Christensenellaceae bacterium | reverse complement strand
GTATTCTTTTCATATCATTCTCCTTTGTCGGCTTTCAGATAATCTTCATCCGAAACTCTTTCAAGCCACACGTTTTTACAGTTTTCGCCCGGCACTTCCACCGCAAGATGAGAAAACCATCTGTCCGCCGTCGCTCCGTGCCAGTGCTCTACCCCCACCGGTATGTTGACGACGTTGCCGGGTTTCATACGCACCGCCGTCTTGCCGCGTTCGCAGTAGAGACCTTCCCCCGCAACGCAGATCAGTATCTGCCCTCCGCCTTTATCCGCATTGTGCACGTGCCAGTTGTTTCTGCACCCCGGCTCAAACGTAACATTATATACCGGAACTTGTTTTACAGACACGGGCGCGAGAAAACTGCGTCCGCTGAAGTATTGCGCGTATGCGTCGTTCGGCTCGCCCACGTCAAAAGGACACGCCTTTTTGTGAGCAGAAAAAGCTTCTTCTTCATCCTCTCCCCAGATCTCTTTCGCCAGTCTGAAAGCCGCCCACGCCTTGGGCCAGCCGACGTAAAACGCCGCGTGCGTCAGGATCTCAGCTATCTCCGCTTTCGTGATCCCGTTATCCTTTGCGCTCTTCAGATGATAGGCAAAAGAAGAATCCGTAAGCCCCTGCGCCATCAGCGCGGTCACGGTTACCAAAGACCTGTCTCTGAGAGAAAGTCTGTCTTCTCTCGCCCATACTTCTCCGAAAAGAACGTCGTCGTTGAGCCTTGCAAATTCGGGCGCGAATTTTCCCAGCGCGTCCCTTCCTGCCGTCTGTTTTTTCATATTAATCCTCCTTGCCTTCTGCCGCGTATCGTATGTCCATTTCGTCGCCGAACCGTTCGATCCCGCTTAGAAAATCTTCTCCTTTGCCTCCGAAATAACTGTCGTAAAGCCTGCTTTCCGCTTCATATACCGGCGACAATATCAGGGATGAAAATTCTTTCCCTTTTTCCGTCAGTATAATTTCCATCTCCCTGCGTTCGCCTATGATCTGCCTCAATTCGACATAGCCCGCTTCCTGACATTCTTTCACTATCGTGTTGACCGTGGAACTGGCAAACTGCCATTCCTTGCAAAGCGTTCTCTGGGTGTGAGCCTTGCCGTCTCCCAAAGCGTAAAGCACCCACATTGTGTTGGGTTTTACTTTTTTATCTTTTGCAAACCTGTCGTATGCGCCGTCAATTTTGTAGATCGCCACAGCCAGACGGTAAAAAAATTCTCTGCTTTCCATTGCGTTCTCCTGCTATCGGAAATTAAAATCCCGATTCGTATTTTAATTATAATCCCGAACGGGATTTTTGTCAATAAGTATTTTTACCCACGCTTAAACAGTTCAACTTGAGATCACATCTTGAAATGACAAAAAAAAACGTGGTATACTCAAAACATATTATATTGATACGCGCCCGCATTTTATCGCGGCGCGCGCGGGAGGGATCATTATGTGGAACGCAGAACTGTACGGAAAATACGGCAAAGAGAGACTTCAACCCTCTCTCGACCTGATGACACGCGTCGATACGCTCAATCCGAGGCGTATTCTTGACGTCGGTTGCGGCAGCGGCATGAGCACCGCTCCTCTCGCAAGCCGTTGGCAGAACGCGGAGATCGTCGGCGCTGACAAATCTGAAGAAATGCTTTCTGCCGCCAGAAAGGCTTGCCCGGGCGCAACTTTCCTGCGCTTTGACTGCAGTAAGCCTCTGGACGGTCTGGGCAAATTCGATCTGGTGTTTTCCAATGCTTTCATACAATGGATCAAAAACCACGAGGAGTTTTTCGGGAACGTCTACGCCGTGCTCAACAAAGGCGGCGCTCTGGCGATCCAGATCCCGCTGTTTGACGACATGCCCGCAAGCCGCGCAGTTTCGGACGCGGAACACATCTTCCCGGACAACTTCCTGGATATCGACGACGAAAGGCATGTGTTGCATACGCGGGAAGAATATTACGATATGGCAACGTCCGTCTTCGGAAACGCGCTGATGTGGCAGACAGATTACTACCATAAAATGCAGTCTCACGACGGGATCCTGGAATTTCTCAAAGGCTCCGCCCTCCGCCCGTATATGGAAAGACTGGACGGCAGCCAGCAGGAAGCTTTCCTTGACCGCGTGCTGAGCAACCTGAAAAATTCTTATACGCGCGAAAAGAACGGCGACCTGTTGTTCACTTTCAGACGGCTTTTCCTCGTCTGCTTCAAAAAATAAGCGTAAAATAAAAAATCAGCCGGGAGATCTTTCTCCCGGCATTTTTCAGACGTTTTTATTTGAATATAAAAATCAAAACCAATATCACAATCAATATAAGCGCAGCGCCTGCGCCGGTAAAAAAACCTTCTCCACTGACTGCTCCGATGATCCCTCCCAGCAATATTATTCCGATCGTCACTGCCAGGATGATACCGCACCCTACCTTTAATTTCTTATCGTCAGCGGCTTTCTGAGAATTGTTTTCAGGTTCTGCCGGAATTGGCGCCGTCACGCTTCCGGACGGATTTGTTCTGCTTACGCATCCGCTTTTATCGTTTTCGAAGTCCTCGTCTTCTTCGTCCTCAAAGTATAATTCAAGCTCGTCCGGGTCTATTTTCTTGAACTTTGCTTTATTCGCCGGTCCGGTGCGTTCCGTCATTCCGGCGCTCTTTGAAAATCCGACGGATTCCTCTTCTTTGCGCGAAAGCACGTTTACTCCAGCCTTTTTCATGTCGGAAAGCTCAAGCAGAACCGCCGCGATATGCTTGCACGCGCCCGGGTACTTCTCGAAAGCTTTGCAATTGCAAAAATATCCTGAAATGATCCCTTTCCGGAATTTTATCACGCAGTTGTACGTCGTCTCGGGGCCGCTCCCTTTTACCTTCGCGTAGATCTCGCTTTTCTTCCTGGCGTCAACAAAGACTACGTTGTGATTTTTGTAATACTCTTCTCCTCTCTCTCTTGTCCGCGCATAACATACCGCCAGTTCGATAAAGCCTTTGTTTATGCGTGGCATCGACTTTGCAACGTTCTGTTCTTCGGTCGGCTTACACACCTGCCCACATATCGGGCACGTCTTAACTCTGCTTTTGCTTGTAGAATTGAAAACGGCGTTGCACGACGCGCATCTGTATCTCTTTCTTGCTCTGCTCATAAATCTTAAGATCTTCTGTGCATCAACATGCCTTAGCTTCTCCCGATCTGAAAACCGTCTACGTGCGTAAAATCTTTTTTCGCGCTCTTTTTGCCATATTTAGCCGCGACGGCAATCCCCAACGCGCCGACTACGGCAAAGCACAGCTGAACGACGGGCGCCGCGCCCACCGAAATTTTCAGGATGTCGGATATCGTCGAAACCGCAAAAATCTTGTCAAGCAGGATCGGAGTAAATATAGCGTATACCGCCGGGACGATCATCAGCGCCACCGCGGCTATCTTCAGGACTTTGTATCTTTTCTCGTTGATAAGCCCTGCTAGACCCGCCGCCATCAGCAACGCCGCAAAATATGTCCCGATCACAGAAAGAACGGGCTGGACCTTGAGAAGCGGTCTGGCGTAACCGTTCGTCTCGCTCAAAAAGTCGGTGTTTATGAGTCCGTTCATCCCTATGTTTTCTTTTATCATAGCTTCGCATTCATCCACGTCGCTTCCGTACAGTTTCGCGTAGTTAAGGAAATGCGACAAAATTCTGCTTTCGTCGTAATAATTATCTGCGCCCACGTCGTAAAAATACTGATCAAGCGTTTCCGTCTGACTGTACGAGATAGTGAACTCAGCGGTTTTTTCCTGCTCCAAGTTCAACTCAGACATCGTGACGTCGACCGCCGACACCTCTGAACAACACAGAATAACGACCCCGACGACGGCGGCTATCACGTTGGATACCCTCTCACCGGTCAGTATCTTCTCAGACGAAAGCAATTTCCTCACAACGGAAAATGCGATGAAAACGACGGCAAAAGCGACCATGCATGCCAGCGCGCCACCCATCGACGCTCCGGCGGTTCCGTATCCTATATCGACCGTCGATCCCGAAAGAACTGCCCAGAAACCTGACGCCGCGCCAAGCGTCAGCGACACCGGCAATGCCCCGGTGCCCGACAGCGCCGGCAACATATTCAATAACGAATATAAAAATACTGTTCCCGAGCATATTATATTGACAAGCGCAAGAAACCCTGCCGTCCTCAGCGATGTCGCGATACCTGAAATCTCCGCGCCCTCTCCCGCCGCATAAACTTCGTCGGCATAGGCGATCTTAAGCACTAAAACCTCTGAGAGCATTCCGGATATTCTTCTGCACCCTTTTGACGTTATGGTCGTGACGCCGGTATCTTCGTTGACGTATATGTAATCGTCGTCTGCCATTATTCCGTAGAACTCTCTTTCGTAACTGCTTATCTCGTACTCATGATCGGTCAGATACTGTTCTGCATAATAATAATCTTTTATTTCTGTCGAAAAGCATGCAAAACTTACCAGATCTACTGCGGAATAATCAACCTTTATCTTCCCGCGCAACCTCAACGACTGCGAAGTGCCCACCGTGCTTTCTCCGAAAAGATCAGTCATATCAAAAGTGACAACGCTGAAAAACGAACAGATGAAAATGACGGCGGATACTGTGAGAAACAGCACTTTCGTGACTAATGAAGACGCCCACAAGCGTTTCTTCACGGACTCAGAAGGTTTTTTCACTTTTTTCGCGCCGCTGTTCTCCCCGGCGCTTTTACTTGCGCCGGACAACGGTTTTAACCTCACCGTCTCCGATTCCGTCTCAACCGTATCAGCCCCGCAAACAGGGCAATACCTGAACTCGCACAAAATCTCCGAACCGCATCCGGGACAAACCTTCTTGCCGTCCAACCTGTTTCCGCAATACGGACAAAATATAAAATCTTCCTGCACAGGTTTCCCGCAGAATTTACACTCCATGTCTTTTCCTCCCGCCTTACAAACAGCCTATATATATAATATAACGCCCGGGCGGATTTGTCCATAGGTTATTGTCTGTTTTGCAATATCTGCGAACAACCTATCAGCCTGTTTTTTCCGAGTTTATCACCCAATGTAAATTTTTGTAATATTTAGACAGATTTTACAAAGATTTGTTGACAAACATAAATTATAAGGATATTATTATAGTATAAAAATATAACAGGAAGGAAAGAAATGAAACGTAACATTTTAAAAATCGCAGTTGTAGCAATGCTTATCGTCAGCATCTGCACTTTGTTTGTCGCCTGCAACAAGGACGACGAAACGTCAGCCACTTTCGGTATGTTCTCTTTCAGAGGCGTTTATCTGACAAGCTACAAAACAGCCGATATCACGGAGACTCAGGCTAAAAGCATGATCACCACCGCGGCGACCGATGAAGACGCGTCCGCAAAAGCGCTCAGTCTTGCAGACGAATCCGGAGAAGATCAGACGGTCTCTACCGCCACGCCTGCTTCGCTGGTAAACGAATACCTCGAAAAATACAAGTCCATCACCATCGTGTCCAGATTCTGGGACGAAGACTCTGAGGGCAACATCATTGTCGACGAGTACACGGACGAACTGCTCGCAAGCGATTTCAAGAGTGCGCTCGAGAAAAACGAAGTTTCGATCAGCACCGGCATAGTCGTGCCCAATCTGCTCGTTTACAAGGAAAAGATCGACGCATTTGAAGTTGCCAACGAGAATTTCAAGGCGCAGGACGATTACAACGTCTCCCCGTTCAAGGATCTCTACACCTATCATAAGAACGACACCAATTTCGTTCTCAGAACACACTATTTCGTCGAGATATCCTCTTCCAAGATCGGCGGTGCAAGCTGCTCCTACATCCAGGAAAACGAGTCTGAATATTTTCTCGACGGCAGAATGACCAGATTCCAGAGTTCTCTCGGAACCAAGCTCCAGACCAAGAAAGGCACTCAGTGCGAAGGCACCATCTTCGAAGTGCTCATCACCTGGAACGAAAAAGTCTGATCCTTACAACAACAAAAAAACGACCCGATCGGGGTCGTTTTTTTATGCTTTTTCGCATTGAAGCCCTTCTGCCGCCGCGCCGGTCTCGCGCGGAAACTCAGAATTTCACAAACAGCGACAATATACTGCCGGCATACAGCCTCACCGTGAAATCGTTGGGGTGATTTGTATAGTTTGCAGAAATGTCGACGTACTGATACCTGCCGTCCTCCGGATTGTTCTTCTGCTTGTTTTTCAGGATTGCCGTCGTCATTTCGTACATGCTGAAATAGGTGCAGCCCGATCCTTCTTTGTTCAACTCTTCGCAAGCGGCTTGCATCGGCTCGACGTATGCGCTGTGATTGCCCGAAAACACTGACTTCGGATTGGGCGTAAACGGCCCTACGACTACGAAATCCGCGCCGGGAGACTTCTCTCTTATCGCGTTTACGATCTTTGTCATATTTGAAACGTAAGTCTTGGACGACACTTTCAGCGTGCCGTCGTTCATGCCGAAGCTGACCATGACAATATCGTATCCGCTCGCGTCGAACGCTCCGCTCTCGACCTGCTGAGCGCCCCATTCGGACGTCGTCGCGCCCACGCTCTCGTTGTCAACGGAGATCTTGCTCTCGTCGCCATCGTAATATCTCTGAGCGAGTTCGCTCCTGATCAGATCGAAAAACGCGGGCAGTCCCGGCTCAAATCCCACCACGGACGAAGCGCTCGCTCCGGTGAATATGCTGTCCCCGAAAACAAGGATCCTGACCGGTTCCCCCTTTTCGAGCTTGCCGAGAAAGCGCGCGAAGTTCTCCGGCGAGTATTCAGGCACGTCAAAGCCGAGTTCCTGCTCAGACGATTTATAGGCGTACGTCACGCACAGATTGTTCGTGCGCGTCAGCGAACCCTCGCTGATCACGTGCTTGCCTTTGTTCGTGCCGCCTTTGTCCACGTATTCGGACGGCGTTTCTACCATGAAATCCTTGAAGTTGTCAGGAATATTCTTGAAATCCAGCCATTCGTTGCAAATGTACGGCATGCTGCCGTCCGCGCTGACCGTGATCGCGTTTCCGTCCACGGTGTAATCGCCCTCGCCGTACTCTTTCTCAAGCGTATAGTCGCGCACGCTTATGATCTCGTACGGTTCGTAAGCGAGGTAGCCTGTCGCGGTTTCTGCGTCGCCGTAGCGTATCGGCGTCACGACTTCGTTATATATCACGGTGTAGCCGTCCTCTTCGTTCTCCCAGTACGGGGTCACGGTCTGTTCCGCTCCGTAAACGTAAGAAAACTCAGGCGGTTTTTCTTCAGGATCTCCCTCTTTTCCACCGTCGCAGCATACGCAGAACGCCGCTGCCGCCGCGATCAGTACGACCGCCGCCACAATTTTTAATTTCGTCTCTTTTTTCACCTTTTCTCCCTCCCCGGCACTTTTTATTATATAACTTGAAACACTCTTTTTCAATACTATGCCCGATCACTTTTTATTTTTCCCGCCTTGCACTCACATTCAGGCTGCCTTTTTCAAATCCTGCTTTGCCTATAAATTTGCAAAAAATGCTTTGACAATACCGCAAGTTTATGATAATATTATCGTTGCAATCAACGCACGGAGCTTCGACCGATGGAGAAATACCCAAGAGGTCGAAGGGGCTCCCCTGCTAAGGGAGTAGTACGGGATACCGTAGCGAGGGTTCAAATCCCTCTTTCTCCGCCACAGCAAAGCTCGATGCGTTTTGCGACAGATATGCTCTGAAAAAGGTACTTTCAGGGCATATTTTTTTACGTTTTTACGGAAATTTCGGGGAAATTTGTGTCAGGATTTATGTAAACCGTTTTTGATTGCGACATTGTCGAGCTCGAACTCTTTGTTTATATTAATATAATAGCTCAGAGTGGTATTTATGGACGAGTGACCCATCCAGAGCGCCGTCTGCTTTGATGAGATCCCGGCTTCCTCGCAGCGAGTGGCGAAAGTGTGCCTCAGACAGTACATATTTTTCGTTATCCCGGTCGCTCTGCAGATCTCCCGATACTCTTTCACCGCAGTATG
>CALWKT010000100.1 GCA_944381335.1 uncultured Christensenellaceae bacterium | reverse complement strand
TCCAACTTTTGGGGTTCACCTCAAAACGCCCGCTTGTTTTATTTGTACTGTTTATCGGCACTTGCATCAGGTGCTTCAGCCTTGTTTTATTCCCCTGAGCACGCACATCATCGGCGTGTAGACCATTCCCCTGTAGTCTACCGTCTCGCCGGCTTCTACAAAACCCAGTCTGCGGTATATCTCAAGCGCGTAAGGAGAAGCGTTTACCGTGACGTAAGAATTCATGCTGTCCTCCGCAAGCCGGTTGAAAAGCGCGCGCCCTACGCCCTGTTTCTGAAATTTTTCACATACGTAAAACGCCACTATGTGCGACAGATCGTTGACCGCCGCGATCACTCCGGCAAGTTCTCCGTTCACGTCGAAAGCGCCGTAAAACACCGCGTCGTCGAAATCGCCGACGTCCGAATGACTGCGCACGAACTCCTTCACGCCTTCTTCGGTATAGTAAGGAGCGACGAACTTTGAAAACGTTTCTCTGATCAGCCTGAGCGCTTCGCCCAATCTTTCTGAAGGTATCCTATCTACGGTCATATATCACTTCTTCTTTTTCTTCTTTCCGGACATTTCTTCTTCGATCTGTTTGCGTTCGCCGTAATATTCCTTTGCTCTCGCTCCGATCCTTTTTGCTTTCTCCGCCGCAGATTTTACTTCTTCCACCTTTTCGGCGGCGCTCTTTTTCACTTCGTCTATCTTTTTGGAAGCCGCCTTGCCTATGCCGCTTATCCTTGAAGCGACGCCGCTTTTTTTCTTCCCGCTTTCGGCTTCTCCGACAGCGACAAGGCTTTCTTCTCCGCCCGTGCCGTCGACTGTCTCTGCCGACATATTATCACTTTGGTCAGCCGTCTGCTCAACGCCGGTCATGTCCGAAGCTGCATTTTCTGCCGTGGCGTCGCTCACCTCAGCTGCAACCTCCGTCTGCTCTTCTCCCTGTTCTTCTCCGCTCCAGATGCTCTTCACGTCGTCTAAAAACCTTCTGTCACATTCTGATTTTTTCTCTTTGTACTTGAGTTTTTTACGGCGTTTGATCATTCTGCGTATTTCGGAGACTATCTGGTAAACCGCATATAATGCCGAAACGAACGAAATGATCAGCGAGAATATGCTCCTGTCGCCGCTTACTGCGTTGGTGACAAGCGCGACGGCAAGAATAAGGTTCACGATTTTGAGAAGCTTTTTGGTGATCTTCAGCCCGCTCTTGTAATCCTTGACCGTATTCTGCTTTCTTCCGTCGTTCTTCGCCAGTGCCAGCGAAACGATGAACAACACCATGTAGATGACGATAAACCCGCCGAATACGTACGGCAACCAGGTTATCTCGGCATTATCTCCGGCAAAAGTAAAAACGGTGAACGCCATATACGCAATGATATAAATAAAATTGAAGCATATGGACAGATTGCGCTTTATGCGCATGATTTTGGCAAACTTCGATTCTTCCTTTTGCACCGCGGCGCCGTTACCTTCAGCCGTTGCGGTGTCTTTTTTCCTCTTATCCATGGTTTTATGATATAACATCCGCACGACCGCGCGCAACTGTTTGAATAATTTTAGCTGTCTGAGTAAATAATATCTTGCGAAAGGCGTCTACATAGCACGATCGTGCAAAGGAGGTAAACGCAATGAGAACTCAACAGTACAGCACCGGTCAGAAACCCGGCAAGGGCAACTACGTCTGCACAAACTGCGGATTTAACGTAAAGCTGGGCATGGATGACAAAATGCCGCCTTGCCCCAACTGCAGCAACACGACTTTTACCAAGGAGTAAAAAAGACGGGACGATCGTCCCGTTTTTTGTCATCACATGATGTCTTCTCTTTTCATTTGAGAAAGAACAAGGTCAGGGCTGTCATTCTTTTCCTTCCCCTCTTCTGAACGCGTTATTAAACGAACATATTGATAACAGCTCCGGCGACAAGCGCATATTCCGGTCTTATCTTCAGCCGTTTTCCGTCGAATATCACGTAATTTTTCGCTTTTTCAAGCGCGTCGCCGTATTTTTCCGCAAAATCAAAAGAAAATTCTTTTTCAATTCTCTCAACGTCCACGCCGTCTTCAAGCCTGAGTCCGAGCATGATATATTCGTCAAGCTCTTCGTCTTTGCTCATGATCTCCTCGGTCTCGTATCCGTGAACGCCCGATAGCACGTCTCTCACGTATTTGTCCACGTCGTCGCCGTTGAAATACCTGTATCTCCCGATCTTGCCGTGCGCCGAAGGTCCGAACCCCAGATAATCGCACATCGTCCAGTACTTCATATTGTGCTTGCAGCGTTTGCCGTTCCTGCAAAAATTGCTGGTCTCGTAACGATTGTAACCGCACGTATAAAGCGCCTCTGCGGCACAATCGTAAAAGCGCGCGCAATCGTCGTCCGACAAAGGCGAGACAAGCCCCTTTTTCACGTCGGATGCAAGCGGAGTTCCGTCCTCGACTTTGAGCATATAAGCAGAAACGTGCTCCACTCCTGCGTCGGAAACGAACCCGACGAAATCGTGAACGTCTTTTTCCGTCTGTCCGGGCAGACCCAGCATCAGGTCCGCGCTGACGTCGAAGCCGCTTTTCACGGCGAGAAGAAGCGCCTTTTCAGCAGAATACGAATCGTGCCTCCTCCCGATCGCCTCAAGAACGCCGTCGTCGAAAGACTGAACGCCCAGGCTGACTCTGGTGACTCCCGCGCTTTTGAGTTCCTCTACTTTGTTCTCGTCGAAAGAATCAGGATTGCACTCCACGGTAAACTCCGCAAACATATCGCCGAAAACGCTTTTTACCGCGTCCGAGACGCTTTTTAAAGCGCCTTCAAAAAGACAAGACGGAGTGCCTCCTCCTATATACAAGGTGTCGGCTTCCCCGTCGTAAATTTTCCTGCCCGTGTTGATTTCGGCAATTAATGCACTGACATAACGTCTTTGTTTTTCTTCGTCCGCACAGACGGAAACGAAGTCGCAGTATCTGCACTTCGAGCGGCAGAAAGGAATGTGTACGTATATCCCCGCGGCGCTCATTTGTCGAACTTGAGGATGGTCATGAACGCTTCGCTCGGGACCTCGACGGAACCTATCTGGCGCATGCGTTTCTTGCCCTCTTTCTGCTTTTCGAGAAGCTTCTTCTTGCGCGTTATGTCGCCGCCGTAGCACTTTGCAAGCACGTCCTTTCTCATTGCCTTGACCGTCTCGCGCGCGATCACCTTTCCGCCGATGGCAGCCTGTATCGGGATCTCGAAAAGCTGCCTGGGAATCACTTCCTTGAGCTTTTCGGCGATCGCTCTGCCGCGCGCATAAGCTTTGTCCCTGTGCACGATTATGCTGAGGGCGTCGCAGATCTCGCCGTTCAGAAGCATGTCGAGTTTTACCAGATCGCTCTCCTTGTATCCGATTATTTCGTAGTCGAGACTCGCATAGCCGCGCGTACGCGATTTGAGAGAATCGAAGAAATCGTATATTATTTCGTTCAGCGGCATTTCGTATTCTATCTTCACTCTGGTAGTCTCGAGATAGGTCATGTCTATGAACACTCCGCGCTTGTCCTGACAAAGTTCCATTATCGGACCGACGTACTCTGGCGGCGTATACAGAAACGCCCTGACGACAGGCTCTTCCATATGGTCTATATCCCCTGCCGGAGGAAGATTGGACGGATTGGAAACAAGCAGGGTCTCCCCGTTCGTCTTGACGACGTTGTACGAAACGCCCGGCGCAGTCGTGATCAGATCAAGGTCGAATTCTCTCTCCCGCCTCTCCTGAATTATTTCCATGTGCAGAAGCCCTAGGAACCCGCATCTGAAACCGAAACCGAGCGCCGTCGAAACCTCGGGTTCGTACATCAGAGAGGCGTCGTTGAGCTTGAGTTTTTCAAGCGCGTCCTTGAGGTCGTTGTACCTTGCGCCGTCAGTCGGATAAATGCCGCAGAATACCATCGGAGAAACTTCTTTAAATCCGTCAAGCGGTTTTTCCGCGCCGCCGGAAGCGAGAGTTATCGTGTCTCCCACCTTTGTGTCGCTGACGTTCTTGATGCTCGCGCAAAGATAGCCGACGTCGCCCGCGCTAAGTTCTTCCACCGGGGTGGAACGCGGAGTGAAAACGCCCACTTCGGTCACATCGAATTCCTTGCCCGTTGCGAAGAATCTGACCTTGTCTCCCGCTCTGACCTTGCCGTCGAAAACGCGGATGAAAGAAACCGCGCCTTTGTAGCTGTCGTAATACGAATCGAAGATCAGCGCCTTAAGCGGTTTGTCGCAATCTCCCCTCGGAGGAGGAAGGAGTTCTATCACCTGTTTCAGCACTTCCTCTATCCCTATTCCCTCTTTTGCGGAGACGAGCGGAGCGTTTTCGGCGTCAAGACCTATCACGTCCTCGATCTCCTTTTTCGCTTCGTCCGGGCGCGCGGAAGGCAGGTCTATCTTGTTGATGACCGGGATGATCTCCAGGTCGTTGTCGAGCGCGAGATAGACGTTGGTCAAAGTCTGAGCTTCAATGCCCTGCGACGCGTCCACGATGAGTATCGCGCCTTCGCACGCCTTGAGAGAACGCGAAACTTCGTAGGTGAAGTCCACGTGTCCCGGCGTGTCTATCAGATTGAATTCGTACTTTTCGCCTTTATAGGTATAATTCATCCTGACCGGGGTCAGCTTTATCGTGATGCCGCGTTCGCGCTCGATATCCATGCTGTCGAGCAGCTGTTCCTTGGCTTCTCTCTTGCTGACGGTTTCGGTAACGTCCATAATGCGGTCCGCAAGAGTGCTCTTGCCGTGGTCGATATGAGCGACAATGCAGAAATTTCTGATTTTACTCTGATCCTTGGGCATATTGCCTCCTTTAATCTTCGGGAATTATTCGTATTCTTTCGCCAGCGCGAGGAAAGATGCTTTTGAAGCGGCGATCCTTTCGGGCGACACGCAGTACGCGATCCTGACCCAGCCTTTGCAGCCGAAGCCGGTAGCCGGCACAAGCAGAAGCCTGTGATTCTTCGCTTTCGCGCAGAACGCGGCCTCGTCGCCGTCCGGAGCCTTTACGAAAAGATAAAACGCGCCCTGCGGCTCTACGTATTCGAAACCGCACTCGTCCATTATCTTCTTGAGCGCCGCTCCGTTCCTGCTGTAAAAATCCACGTCCACGGCGGCGTCAAGGCACCTGGCGACCGCCCTCTGTATCAACGAAGGAGCGTTCACAAAGCCGAGAACGCGCGTCGCCACGCCCAGCGCGCCGACAAGGTCGTCAAAGCATGCGCAGCCGGGATTGACCGCAAGATAACCTATCCTCTCTCCCGCAAGGGAAAGCGATTTGCTGAAAGAATACCCGCTGACCGTATTTTCATAATACTTAGCCGGATAAGGCTGGACTACGCCGCCGAAAACAAGTTCTCTGTACGGTTCGTCAGACAACAGGTAGATGTCCGTGCCGAACTTCTTTTCAGCTTCGCGCATCGCATCCGCAAGCGCCTTCAGCGTCTCCTCTCCGTAAACCACTCCGGTGGGATTGTTGGGAGTGTTGATTATCACCGCCTTAGTCCTCTTTGTAAGCGAAGCGGAAAAAGCACGGATATCGGGCAGGAAGGTCGGGGGGTTGGGAGGTACGACGACGAGCTTTCCGTCGTAATTCGCGACGTAATTTGCGTATTCTCCGAAAAACGGAGCGATGACCACCACTTCGTCTCCCGGGTCCAGAACGGCTTTCAGGAACACGTTGAGTCCGCCCGCCGCTCCCACGCTCATCACGATGCAGGATTCGTCGTAAGTCATGCCGAAACGTGAGTTCAGACTGCCCGCGACCGCGCGTCTGACGTCCTCGAAGCCGGCGTTGGACATATATCCGTGCAACGTCAGCGCGTCACAGTTCTCCACTTCTGCTTTCAATGCTGAAGCGACCTCCCCGGGTGCCGGCAGATTGGGATTGCCGAGCGAAAAATCGTATACGTTTTCCGCGCCGTATACAGCGGCGAGCTTTTTGCCCTCCTCGAACATCGCGCGGATGGCGGAACTGTTTTTGACCATATTACGCATTTTTTCAGAAATCATAAAAACCTCTCGCGCGTACAGACGGCGCGCCGTTATAAATATTATATAAAAATTACTGGATTTTAGCAAACGGATTTTATATAATATAGTAAGAAAGCAAAGAGGTGAATTTATGGAACTGACTCAACTTGCAAAAAAACTGTCCGCACGCGGATTTATCCCCGTGATATGTGAGAACGCAGCCGAAGCCGCCGCGAAAATGCTGGAGATCATTCCGGCAAACGAAAGCGTGGGAACGGGCGGAAGCGTGACCCTTGCTCAGCTTGGCGTCAAAGAAATGCTTGCCGAAAGAGGAAATCCGTTCTTCGACAGAAACGCCTATCAGACCGCTTCGCACGCAGACTGGTTCCTCTCCTCTGCGAACGCGATAACGGAAAACGGAGAACTCGTCAACATCGACGGCTCGGGCAACCGTGTGGGCTCTCTTATCTTCGGCGTGCCTAACATCGTCTACGCGATCGGCAAAAACAAAATCGTAAAAGATTTTGACGCCGCGATCGACAGAATACGCAACTATACCTGCCACCTCAACGCGGTACGCCTCGGCAAGACCACCCCGTGCGCGATCACCGGAAAATGCGCGTACTGCTCGGGAAAAGAATGTATGTGCAACGTGACCAGCATCATGCACCACCCCACCAGATATCAGGAAAAAGTCTACGTGATCCTCGTCAACGAAGAACTGGGATATTGACATGAAAAACAGAGATTTTTTTAAAGGGATCCCTTTCGCTCACCGCGGTCTGCACGACAATAAGACGGTGCCCGAAAATTCAATGGCGGCGTTCTCAAACGCGGTCAAACACGGCTACGGGATAGAATTCGACGTCTATCTGACAGACGAAGGCACTCTGATCGTACACCACGACCCTTCCCTGAAACGCTCTTGCGGAGTAAAGATACATCCTGAAAAAATAAGGAACGCCGATCTTGACAAGTACAGACTTTTCGGCACCGAAGAAAGGATCCCACTTTTCAAAGACGTGCTTGCGCTCGTGGACGGAAAGGTGAAACTGATCATAGAAATAAAAGTCACCGGAAAGTACGAACAGACCTGTTCCGCAGTCATGGACGCGCTGAAAGATTACAAGGGCGAATATTGCCTTGAATCCTTTGATCCGCGCGCAGTGCTGTATATGCAGAACAAGCGCCCCGATCTTCTCGTGGGTCAGCTTTACGACCCCAATCCGATACAGCGTTTTTACTGCCACAGGCTGAAGTCGCATGAAAAAGCCGCTTTTCTTGCGGCAAGCATCAAAACCCTGAAAAGCTCTTTCTATTCAAAAACGCAATCAGCGGATCCGGACGTCGCCGTAGTCACTTGGACGATACGCAAGCCGAAACAGCTCGCGCTCGCAAAGGAGAAGGCGGACAACTTCATATTCGAATGTAACGAAAAAGACGACGGATATATACCCGCTCCTCCCGTCATCTGAACAAAGTCATATCGACTGAAAACTTTTCCCTCCGTGATGCGGAGGGATTTTTACCCTTATTTTTCCTTTTTTGACCGGAATAATCACCTGCCCCGTACGCAAACTAACTCAGGGAGGTGATGATATGAAACTGGCTACTCTTATGGGCTTCGGCGTCGGAATGGCTACCACTCTGATAGCCGCAAAAGCCGTCACCAGCGGCGGAGTGAAGTCTCGCGGCAAGGCGATAAAAAAGAAGATAGTAAGTCTTCTTGACTGACGTGACCGGGTTTCTCAAGGGCTTTTGCCCGGAGTGTGCCCGTCTGTTTGAAATATACGATAACCTACACGGGCACAAAAAAATCCGCTTGCGGCATCGCCGCAGGCGGATTTTACAGTCGCAAAGACTCAAGGTCTTTTATTGTTTGCCTTTCTGTCTTGCGCGGTAATCCTCGATCGCCGCTTTGATCGCTTCCTCGGCAAGCACGCTGCAGTGTATCTTCTGCGGAGGAAGTCCTTCAAGATATTCCACGACTTTGGCGTTTGTCAGCCTGAGCGCCTCGTCCACGGTCATACCGATGACCATGCTCGTGGCGACGCTGCTCGTGGCGACAGCTGCCGCACAACCGAAAGTGCGGAATTTAGCGTCCGTGATCACGTCGTCCTTGACTTTGATCGTGATCTCCATGATGTCGCCGCAGGTCGCGTTGCCCACCTTCCCTGCGCCGTCGTTGTCCTCTATATATCCCACGTTCTGCGGATTTGCAAAAGTTTCCATTACCTTCTTGTTATACATGTTTTTCTTCTCCTTCGAATTTTTTGAAAAGCGGAGACATCTCTCTCAGTCTGTCAACCGTCTCGCATAATTTTTTCAACGTATACTCAACTTCTTCCTCGGTGTTGTCCTTGCCGAAGCTGAAGCGTATCGACCCGTGCGCAAGTTCTATCGGTACGCCGAGAGAAAGAAGCACATAGCTGGGTTCAAGCGAACCGCTTGAGCAGGCGGAACCGCTCGAAACGGCTATTCCCGCAAGGTCGAGGCTCATCAGTATCGACTCTCCTTCGATATATTCGAACGAGAAATTGGCGTTGGAAGCCAGCCTTCTGGACATGTCTTTCGTTCCGTTGAACCTGACGTCGCTTATATTCTCAAGCACGCCTTTGACGAAACGGTCTCTCAGCTTTGCAATGTGAGCGTTGTTCTTGTCCATATCGCGGACGGCTTTTTCTATCGCCGCGCCTATGCCCACAATGCCCGGGGTGTTCAGCGTGGAAGCGCGCATATTCCTCTCCTGCTCGCCGCCGTCCATAAAACGCTCTATCCTCACGCCGTTGCGCTTGTAAAGCACGCCTATACCTTTGGGTCCGTAGAATTTGTGCGCGCTCATTGAAAGCATGTCGATGTTGTCTTTCACAACGTCTATCGGCACGTTGCCTATCGCCTGCACCGCGTCGGTATGGAAAAGGATCTTGTGCGCTCTCGCTACCGCGCCTATCTCGCGCACCGGCTCTATCGTGCCGACTTCGTTGTTTGCGGTCATGACGGATATCAGGACCGTCTTGTCCGTTATCGCTTCTTCGACCCGCTTTGCGGTGACGAAGCCATCTTCCGTGACCGGAAGATAAGTGACTTTAAAGCCCTCTTTCTCAAGTCTTTTGCACGTCTGGATCACAGCCGGATGCTCGATCGCCGTCGTGATTATATGATCGCCTTTCTCGCGCAAAGCGTGCGCCGCGCCCTTGATCGCCCAGTTGTCGCTCTCCGTGCCGCCCGACGTGAAATATATTTCAGTCGGCTTCGCGCCGATCGTCTTTGCGACCTTTTCTCTCGCGGCGTCGATCGCCGTGAGCGCTTCTCTTCCGAAAAAGTGCTGGGACGAACCGTTGCCGTACACCTCCGAAAAATAAGGCAACATCTCTTGCAATACTTCCGCGTCCGTATGCGTCGTAGCCGAATTGTCAAGATATATCCTGCGTTCCATTTTATTCTCCCTCTACCAGCTCTTTAAGGCTGATACCGTCCAGGCATTTGTTGATCTCACGGTACAGTCTGGACCAGACTCCGTAAGTCTGACAGGTGGATTTGTTTTTGCAGTCGCCTGAAAGACAGTCGACGATCTCAAGCCCGTTTTCAAGACTCCTCAGGATCTCGCCGACGCTGATCTCCTCGGGCGCGCGCTTGAGAAAATACCCTCCGCTTGCTCCCCTCGTCGCGTCGATCAGATTGTCTTTTTTGAGTACGGACAAAAGCTGCTCCAGATATTTCTCGCTGAGCAGCGTTTCGCCAGCGATATACGGCAGGGAAAGCGCTCCCTCTCCGTAATGCTTTGCCAGCTCGCACATTGCTTTCAGACCGTATCTACCTTTTGACGACAGCTTCATTTTTAATCCCTATCAAATTTCTAGGTATTATCTTACTATTATTGTTTTCGTCTGTCAAACGTTTGATGCGCTATTTCCGAAAATATTTGAGAAGATCGGGAAAATAAAACAAGACGGGCGTTCTGCCCGTCTTGTTTATGCTTGATCGAAGATCATCTGATCACGTCGTTTGCGTAAATGGGATATTTTTCGCAAAGCGCGGCGACTTTCTTCGCGCTTCTTTCCACAGCGTCTTCGCCGTTGTCGATGATATCCGCGATACATTCAGCAATGATCACCATGTCATCCTCTTTCATTCCCCTGGAAGTGACCGCCGGCGTTCCCACGCGGATGCCGCTGGTGACGAACGGAGTCTGCTTGTCAAACGGGATCGCGTTCTTGTTTGCGGTGATGTGAGCCTTGTCGAGAAGGATCTCTATCTCTTTGCCCGTCTTGCCCTTGGGGGTGAGGTCTATCAGCATCAGATGGTTGTCCGTACCGCCGGAAACCAGGCTGACGCCTCTCTCGATGAGTTCGTTGGAAAGCTTCTTCGCGTTCTTGACGATCTGCTGCTGATATTTTTTGAAATCTTCGCTCATCGCCTCTTTGAACGCTACTGCCTTAGCCGCGATGATGTGCATCAGCGGACCGCCCTGAGTGCCGGGGAAGATCGCCTTGTCGATCTGTTTGCCGAGTTCTTCCTTGCAAAGGATAAGACCGCCTCTGGGTCCTCTCAGAGTCTTGTGCGTGGTCGTCGTTACGACGTGAGCGTACGGAACGGGGCTGGGGTGGCAGCCTGCCGCGACAAGACCCGCAATGTGAGCCATGTCGACCATCAGGTATGCGCCCACTTCGTCCGCTATCTCTCTGAATCTCTTGAAATCTATAATCCTCGGATACGCGCTCGCACCTGCGAGAATAAGCTTGGGCTTGCATTCTTTCGCAAGTCTCTCAACCTCGTCGTAATCGATAAGGCTCGTCTTTTCGTC
This sequence comes from uncultured Christensenellaceae bacterium, assembly GCA_944381335.1. The sequence goes on along the minus strand of CALWKT010000100.1, from coordinate 3,777 downwards.
AACGAAGTAAGGCACGATGTTGAAATACTTGCCGCTGATGTTGACGGGACTGCCGTGGCTGAGGTGTCCGCCGTGAGCAAGGCTCATGCTGAGAACGGTGTCTCCCGGCTGAAGGAGCGCGAAGAATACCGCGAGGTTTGCGCTTGCGCCGCAATGGGGCTGAACGTTTGCGTGTTCCGCTCCGAACAGCTCTTTCGCTCTGTCGATCGCGAGTTTTTCGGCAATATCGACGTACTGACAACCGCCGTAATATCTCTTTGCCGGATAACCTTCGGCATACTTGTTGGTCAGGTGAGTTCCTGCCGCCGCAAGCACTGCCGGCGAAACGATGTTCTCGCTAGCGATAAGTTCGATGTTACCCTGTTGTCTTTTTAATTCGGCCTCGAGTGCTTCGTAAAGTTCCTCGTCAGCCTCTCTGATCGTTTTGAGGTCTATCATAATAACTCCTTGGTATTTAAAAATTATTACAGTTCAAGTATACTACACGGGCGGTCAAAACGCAAACGATAACGCCGCCAAAAAGCGACGTTTTTCTTCGCGTTCCGCCGTTGTGTTCAGCGGCTTACGAACCCGGCAAGCTCGGCTTCGGGCATAAAGCCCTGAGTTCTTGCCTTTATCTCTCCGTTTTCGATGAGTACGAGAGTGGGTATCACCTGTACGCCGAACTCTTCGGCAGCGTCGACGTTCTTGTCGATGTCGACCTTGACGAACGTGACGTCCGGGGTCTTTTCCGCAACCTTGTCAATCACGGGCGCGAGCATTTTGCAGGGTCCGCACCATGTCGCGAAAAAGTCCACGAGGACCTTGCCCTGATTTGCGATCGTCTGTCTGAGTTCTTCAGATCCGATCTCTTTTACGAATTCGCTCATATCAATTCTCCTTTTTGTTTCTTTATACGTTTTTGTCGATATGTATCGGGTTTATCAGCTTTAGCACGATATAGCCGCCAATTTTCACTCCGCACGCCGCAGGGTTGTACGGCACGCTCGCCACGCCCGAAACTTTCTGCGGTTGAGCGCGCGTATAGCAGACGTCCAGCTTCTTCACGCCGGCGGTCCTGAGCATACCTCTGAGCTTCTTTGCCAGAGGATCGTACTGCGTTCTGAACACGTCGGAGATCTCGAAATCGCACAGCTCGCTTCTGTTTCCCGCTCCGCACGCGCTTATTACGGGTATTCCCTTTTCTTTCGCAAAACATACCAGCGCGACCTTGTCAGGAAGGCTGTCGATGCAGTCCGCTATATAATCCGCGTCTCCGACGAGCTTCTCCGCGTTTGCCGCGGTCAGTCTTTCGTTCACGGCTGTCACGTCCGCCAGCGGATTTATGCTGAGCACGCGTTCTTTCGCCGCCTGCGCCTTGGGCATTCCCACCGTGTTGACCGTCGCGATGATCTGGCGGTTGAGATTGCTCTCGTCCACGACGTCTCCGTCTATCAGGACGAAGGTGCCCACGCCAGCTCTTGCAAGCGTTTCCAGCACGTGCCCGCCTACGCCGCCCAGTCCCACGACCGCAACGCGCGCACGTTCGAGACGTGCGACCGCATCGTCGCCCAGAAGGGCTACCGTTCTCGCTTTTGCCGCCGCTTTCACTCTTTGTCAGGCTTGCATATCAAAGCAAGTTCTTCAAGCTGTTTTTCTTCGACGCCTGAAGGAGCGCCGGTCATAAGACAGGACGCGTTCTGCACCTTGGGGAACGCTATCACGTCCTTGATGTTGTCCGTTCCGGTCACGATCATAACGAGTCTGTCCAGACCGAAAGCGAGTCCGCCGTGCGGAGGCGCGCCGTATCTGAACGCCTCTACGAAGAAACCGAACTTCGCCTCGATCTCTTCCTGAGTCAGTCCGAGCAGAGAGAATATCTTTTCCTGCATGCGCGGATCGTGGATCCTTATGCTTCCGCCGCCGGCTTCCTGACCGTTGATCACTATGTCGTACGCGTTGGAACGCACTTTGAGCGGATCCGTGTCCAGAAGCGGAACGTCCTCGGGCTTCGCCGCAGTGAACGGATGGTGTACCGCAACGTATCTTCCCTCTTCTTCCGAGTACTCGAGAAGGGGGAAATCGACGACCCACAGGAAGTCGAACACGCTCTTGTCGTAAAGCGAATATTTCTCCGCCAGATAGCATCTGAGCGAACCGAGCGTGGTGACTGTGGTCGTATAGCTCGCGTCTGCGACGACGAAGATCACGTCTCCTTTTTCTGCGTCAAGCGCCTTGCATACCGCCGCGATCTGCTCCTCGCCGAGGAACTTGAAGAAGGACGAAGTGACCGAGCCGTCGTCCTTGAGCATCGCGTAAGCAAGCCCTTTCGCGCCGCAGCTCTTTGCGTAATCCGCGCAGGCGTCCACGTCCTTTCTTGTCATAGATTTTGCGAGACCTTTCGCGTTGATGCCTCTTACGCTGCCGCCCGCCGCGAGCGCGTTTTCGAACACGGAAAATCCGCAGCCTTTTACAGCGTCTGCAAGGTCGTGTATCTCAAGATCGTAACGGGTGTCCGGCTTGTCGCTGCCCCAGCGTCTCATCGCCTCTTCGTACGGGATACGGCGGAACGGCTTGTCGAAAGTCAGCCCGCAACATTCGCTGAAGACCTTCTTTATCGCGCCTTCGGCGATCTCCATCACGTCCTCGCTCTGCTCAACGTATGACATCTCGAGGTCCACCTGCGAAAATTCAGGCTGACGGTTCGCTCTGAGGTCCTCGTCGCGGAAACAACGCGCGATCTGATAATATCTGTCCATACCCGCGATCATCAGCAGCTGCTTGTATATCTGCGGAGACTGAGGAAGCGCGTAGAATTCGCCGTGGTGTATACGGCTGGGCACGAGATAGTCGCGCGCGCCTTCCGGCGTTGACTTGCCGAGGAACGGGGTCTCGATCTCAAGGAAGCCGTTGTCCGAAAAATAATTTCTGAGTATCTTCGTCACCTTGTCGCGCGCGATCAGTATATTCTGCAAAGACTGACGGCGCAGATCGAGATAACGGTACCTGAGCCTGAGCGTCTCGCCCACTTTCGCGTTTTCCGCGATCACGAAGGGCGTGGTCTCGGCTTCGGACAATATCTTCAGTTCGTCCGCAAGTATCTCTATTTCTCCGGTGGGCATATTCGCGTTGACGTTTCCGCCGCGGCTTCTGACAGTGCCGCCAGCGCAGATCACGTACTCGTTCCTGACCGTGGTCGCCTTCTCGAAAACCGCCTTGTCCACGTTGTCGTCAAAAGCGACCTGAACCACTCCCGTCCTGTCCCTGACGTCGATGAACATCAGGTTGCCGAGGTTGCGGTATTTGGCGACAAAGCCCATGACTGTCACGCGTTTGCCGATGTCGTCCGCTCTGTATTCTCCGCACATCTTGGTGCGTTTTGCTCCGTTCAGAAAGTCTACCATTTTCGTAAATTCCTTTATAGTTTCTTGTCTTTCAAAGTTTATTTCAGTTTTGCAAAGTATGCGGCAAGGTCGTCTTTGCAGACCTGCTCGCTGACACCGGAACTCATATCCTTGACCTGATAATTGCCGCTCGCGATCTCGTCCGTGCCTATCACGATCATATAGCGCGCTCCCGTCTTGTTGACGTACTTAAGCTGAGCCTTGAAGCTCCTGCCGAGAAGGTCGGTATCGACTGAAACGCCGGCGCTTCTCAACGCGTTCGAGATCAGCATCGCTTCGTCCTTAGCCTCGTCGCAAAGCGGAGCGATATAGACGTCGGGAACGTTTGCTTCCCCGAACGGAAGCCCGAGAGCCTCCATCGTAAGGATAAGTCTTTCGAGACCCATGCCGAAGC
>CALWKT010000099.1 GCA_944381335.1 uncultured Christensenellaceae bacterium | reverse complement strand
GTTTGCGCCCCATGCTCTTCTATATTTACGGTTAGAGTGGCTGACCTTGTTGCCGCTCTGCTGACCTTTACCACAAATACTGCATACTTTGGACATAGAAAAATCCCTCCTGACTTATTCGTTGCCTTAGTATATTAGCATTAAAAAAAGAAAAAATCAACAAAATTCAAACATATTCTGAATTTTTTTTACGTTTACGGTCAGTTGTTTTCTCGCGCGGTATCGATATTGCGGCATTTTCAATGTATGACAGCGAAAAACCTTTATTTTGTATGATTCTTGCGTATGTTTTTGCGGCGAAGGTCGTCTGTCGTGCTCGGCGGTTTTTCGGCTGAAAAACAATGTTTGCATATAAATTTTCGTTCTGAAAACGCGCATTTTCGTCAAAACGTGTTACTTTTTAAACGTTATGCGTATATTTAAATATAAGTAAATACTTGCAAAATGCTTTTCATTCGTGTAATATAAAGTTATGGCAGTAAAGACGACTAACAGATACGGAAGAATTACTATTTCTGACAGCGCCATCGCAATGACGGCGCACTATTCTGCCGCCGATTGTTACGGCATAGTGGATTTGGTTTCCAGACGTCTGACCGACAGTCTTATTGAGCTTTTCAACAAGCAACCCGCCGGAAAAGGTGTGAGGGTCGAGACGGTAAATAACAAGATATATCTTGAGTTGTATGTAGTTCTCAGAGACGGCGTAAATGTTGACGCGGTATGCGATTCCGTACGCAGTACCGTAAAGTATGACGTAGAGACTTACACGGGCATGCGTGTGAGCGGGATTGTGGTAAACGTCGTCGGCGTGAGACTTTAATGGAGAAATATTGATGAAAGTTATAGACAGTACAAAGCTGAAGGAGATGTTCATCGGTGGATGCAAAAATCTTCAGCTTCATAAGGCAGAGGTTGACGCGCTGAACGTTTTTCCTGTGCCTGACGGCGATACGGGTACGAATATGTCTCTTACCATAGCTTCCGCCGTGAAAGAGATCGAGAATGCGCAAGGAGATTGCTCGCAGATCCTGATCGACTTTTCAAGAGGAGCGCTCAAAGGTGCCAGAGGCAACTCGGGCGTCATATTGTCGCAGATCATCAAAGGGCTTTCGAGGGCACTTTGCGACGAAAAGACGATCACAACAAAAGAATTTGCGTCAGCCCTTTTAAGCGCGCGCGACGTTGCTTACAGCGCGGTCACCAAGCCCAAGGAAGGCACCGTGCTCACAGTCATAAGATATATGGCTGAAAACGCGCAGGCGGTAGCGAGCAAAAATTCTTCTTTCCTTACGTTTTTCCCTGCTCTGATAGCGAAAGGAGAAGAGATTCTGAAGCAGACTCCGGAGATGCTTCCCGTACTCAAGAAAGCGGGCGTTGTCGACGCGGGCGGTCAGGGTCTTATCTATGTGTTTGAAGGCTTTTACAAGGCGCTTGCAGGCATTGAGATCGCAAGTCCCGAAGGCGCTGAAGAAGAACACAAAGCCGTTCTTCCGCAGCTTGATACCGTTGGCAACGACGAGCATGACCTGGACAATATCAAATTTGCGTATTGTACGGAATATTTCATAACAAATCTGAAAAAACACGTCACGGACGAAGACATTGAAAAACTGAGAGACAAGCTTATGGCGATCGGCGATTGCGTAATTGTCATCGGAGACATAAATCTGGTCAAGGTCCACGTGCATACCAACACTCCCAACCGCGCGCTTTATTATGCGCTGCAGCTCGGAGAACTGGACAAGATAAAGATTGAAAATATGCTTGAACAGCACCGCGCGCTCGTCAAGGCGCGTGAAGCGAACAAAAAGCCCATCGGCATTGTTTCGGTATGTGCGGGCGACGGCGTGGCGGCAATGTTCAAAGAACTCACCGTTGACGAAGTGATAGAAGGCGGTCAGACGATGAATCCGAGCGTCGAAGACATTCTTCATGCCGTAGAAAAGGTCAATGCGGAAAGCGTTATCATTCTTCCCAACAACAAGAACATCATTATGGCGGCGGACCGCGTCAAGGATCTCACCAAGAAAAAGTGTGTCGTTATTCCGACCACCGAGGTCCCTGAAGGCATAAGCGCCGCGATCGTGTTTGATCCGTCGCTTGACCTGGATACCAACGTCGAGGAAATGACAGAGGCGTTCAGGCGCGTCAAATGCGGCGAAGTCACGATGGCGATCAGAAACACCGAGCTTGACGGGTTCAAGATCGCTGAGGGCGACTACATCGGGCTTGACAGCAAGAAGATAGTGTCCAAGGCTGACAATGTGGATGACGCAGTGATGGATCTGATCGACAAGATAAAGAGCGACGACAGCGAGGTCATCACGCTATACTACGGGCAGGATGTAAATGAAGAAAGCGTCAATGCGCTTGTCGCAAAACTTGAGGAACGCTACGAAGACTATGAAATAGTTCCTTATTACGGCGGACAGCCGCATTACTACTACATGGTTTCAGTAGAGTGACGCGTGCTTCCGTGGAACGGAAACAGATATCAACTCCGCTTTACGGCGGAGTTTTTTTACGGAATTTTACAATTTTTCCGTTATTTTTTGCAATAACGTCGATAGATGCCCACGTTGTGATATAATTTGATTATGGATCTGATAAAGCTGAAAGGCGTCGGAGCAAAGACGCTTGAAAAACTTGCCAAACTCGGGATAACGGACGAAAGGTCCCTTCTTGATTTTCTGCCCAAAAGTTACTGGGATATGACGAAAGAGGGCGATTTGTCGTCGGCTGAGCACGGAGAATACATTTTGCTGAAAGGTAAGCTGACAAAGCTGACCAAGGTTGCCAGAGTGCGCGCCGGTCTGAATTTTTTCAGAGCGGAACTTTACGCGCAGAACGCGACGGTAAGGTTGGTCTGGTTCAATGCGCCCTATCTCCGCGCGAATCTCAGCGAAGGGGAGAGCTATACCGTCTGGGGCAAGATCTCGAAAAAAGACGGCAGGACAGAGCTTGTGAATCCGGGATTCGAACCTGAAGACGGAGACAGACTGAGCGGTATAGTGCCAATTTACGCCACGAGAGGGCTTATCCAGCAGTCCGTAATGCGCAAGATCACTGCGGATGCCGTTGAGAAGTGTTCCGTGCTTCCTCTGCTTGAAAGCGACGATCTGATGCCGCTTGCCGACGCGTACAGATACGCGCACGTTCCGATCGACAAGAGAACGGCATATGTTGCGCGCAGAAGACTGGCGCTCGAAGAACTGACCGCAAGGCTTTGCGCGTACAGGATAGCCAAGTCCGGCAGTGAAGGGCGCAAGACCCGGGTCTATAAAGGCGGTTTTCAAGATATGGACGATATAGTGTCATCGCTGCCGTATACGTTGTCTGAATCCCAGCGTAAAGCAGTTATGGACATTATGGACGATCTGAAAAGCAGAAAGAGAATGAACAGGATGCTTTTAGGGGACGTCGGTTGTGGGAAAACCGTGGTGGCGCTGATCACGATGGCGTATGCCGTGCGCACGGGGTATCAGACAGCGATGATGGCTCCCACCGAAATTCTTGCCCGTCAGCATTACGACAATGCGGTCAAGCTTCTTTCGCCTTTCGGGATAAGGTGCGCTTATCTTGCAGGAAGTCTTTCTGCCGCCGAAAAGAAGAGTATATATAATGATATAAAAAGAGGAGACGTCGACGTTGTGATAGGCACTCATGCCGTGATAAGCGACAAGGTCGAATTTTCAGATCTCGGATATATTGTAATAGACGAACTTCACAAGTTCGGAGTCAGGCAGAAAAGCCATCTTGAAAACAAGGCGCTTTCAGTAGACGTTGCGATAATGAGCGCAACTCCGATACCGCGAGTGCTTGCGCTCGGCGAATACGGCGACATAGACGTCAGCGCGATCGAGAGCAGAAAGACGATGGACGAATACCCGAAAACTTATGTCGTTCCCGCTGAAAAGGAAAAGGCGATGCTGGGATTTGTGCGAGAACGTTGTCTGAAGGGGGAGCAGGCTTATATTGTATGTCCGCTTGTCGAAGACAGCGAAGGGCTTGAGGTCAGTTCGGCAAAATCTGTGTACGCTGATCTCAAGGACGGGATCTTTTCTGATCTTTCGGTCGGGCTTGTTTACGGCGGGATGAAAGACGAGGCGAAAGAGAAGGTCATGAAAGCGTTTTACGGCGGAGAGTACAACGTGCTTGTCGCAACCAGCGTGGTTGAAGTGGGGATCGACAGCAAGGACGCGACCGTGATCTGCGTGATGAACGCAGACCGTTTCGGGCTTGCTTCTTTGCATCAGCTGAGAGGAAGAGTGGGGAGAAGAAGCGGACAGACGTCGTATTGTTTTCTTCATACGCTCAAGCCTGACGAGTGCGGGAGACTGAAGATCCTTGCCGATAACTTCGACGGCTTTGCTATCGCCGAGGAGGACGCGAGACTTCGCGGCTATGGCGATTTCCTCGGTTTCCGTCAGAGCGGCGGCTCGGGCGGAGTGCTGATCGACAAGTCACTCCTTGCGAGAAGCAGAAGGTGTCTTGACAAGCTTTTCGAGCCGGAGAACAGAGAAAAACTGGATCATCCGAGGATTAAAGAGTTCTTAAATAAGGCAAAAAATATATCAATGACTTAAACAATCGGTTAAAAATTATTCTAAAATAAGTTGATTTTCATAATAAACCAATTAAAAAACCTTTAAAATGCCGCATATTTGCTTATTTTTGCGCGTATCTGTGGACTATTTTATATTTTTAATATATAATTATTTTAACTTCAACGAGAAGGTGAATTATGACAAAGAAATTCAGACAACCGCAGGGAGTCAGCGACGTATTGACGCGTCAGTGCTACGCCAAGAACAAGATCGAGAGGCAGCTTCTCGACTGTTACGCCCGTTACGGTTACAATCAGATAGACACTCCCGTGCTTGAGTACGGAGACCTTTATTCCGCCGGCGTCGGGAAGGTCAGCCTGAGCAAACTTTTCAAACTGACCGATTACGACGGCAGTCTTCTTGTACTCCGTCCGGATATGACCACGCCAATTTCGCGTATCGTTTCCACAAAGATCCCCGAGGGCAAGTACAGGTTCTGTTACCGCGGCAAGATGTTCCGTTTTTCTCAGGGAGTCGGGATGAGAGAGTTTTCTCAGGTCGGCGTCGAGCTTATGGGCGCGAGCGGCGTCAGCCGTGACGCAGAGATAGTTTCGCTTGCGATCGCAAGTCTTCTTGAAGTAGGTCTTGACGATTTCATCATCGATATCGGGCACGTGGGATTTTTCAAAGGGCTTCTCGCTTCGTTGAGACTTTCCGACGAAGAGAGGAAAGAACTGGCTGAGCTTGTGGAAAGCAAGAATTCGATAGGCGAGCAGCTTTTTGCGAAAAAGACGGGTCTGACGGGAGAGGAGCTGGAGCGCATCCTGAAAATGCCTATGCTTTTCGGCGGCGACGAGGTATTTGCCGAAGCTGAAAAATATTGCGTGAACGACGAGATGAAAAACGCGGTTTCCACTCTCAGAGAACTTGACGCGATACTCAAGGCGCAGGGTTACGACAGATACGTCAGTTACGATCTTTCGCTTGTCGGAGAGATGTCGTATTACAGCGGCATAGTATTCAAGGGCATGTGCGAGCAGGTCGGTTCTTCGATCTTGTCGGGTGGCAGATACGATCATCTTTGCGACAGTTTCGACAGAGATATCCCCAGCGTCGGTTTCGCGATCGGGACGGATATGCTGCTCCTGGCGCTCGGCGGCGCGGGAAAGACTCCGGTCAGAGAGAACAGGGACGTTGCCGTCGGTTGTACCGAAGACAGGATCGCGCAGACGCTGACGTTTGTCAGAGACCTTGTCGGCGAGGGCAAATTCGTTGCGAACCTTTCCGTCTGCGATGAATCCGAAGTAATGGCGTACGCTAAAGAAAACAACACAAAACAGGCATATTATATTGACGGTGACAAACCCCGCCGGATAATTTGAAGGAAATAAGTTTATGGATAAAACGGTTACATTTGCACTGGCGAAAGGCAGGCTGGCAGAAAAGTCGGCTGAGCTTCTTCAGCAATGCGGCATTGATTGCGCCAACATTCTCGAGCCCACTCGCAAACTGGTGCTGACTGACGTCAGCGGGAAATACAAGTTTATTTTCGTAAAACCCAGCGACGTGCCGATATACGTTGAACGCGGAGTTGCGGACGTCGGCGTTGTGGGCAAGGATACGCTTATGGAGGACGGAGCGGACGTATACGAACTTGCCGATCTCGGCTTTGCGAAATGTCGCTTAGCGGTCGCGGGATATCCCGGCTTCGACCTTTCAGATAAAACCGGTCTCAAGGTCGCGACCAAATACGGCAACATTGCGCGCAGATATTTCGAAAGCAAGGGGCAGAACGTTGAGATCATCACGCTTCACGGTTCGATAGAACTCGGTCCGATCGTAGGACTTTCGGACGTTATTCTTGATATAGTCGAAAGCGGCAAAACTCTCAAGGAAAACGGGCTTTGCGTTCTCGAGGAGATATGCGACGTGTCGGCAAGGCTGATTGTCAACAAGGTCAGCCTCAAGACCAAGGCGCAGGACATCAAGCCGCTTGTGAGAAAGATCTCCGAGGCGCTCGGGCGCGACTGAGGTCAGCGACGCGTGTTCAGGGGCGCACGAAACGGAAATGACAGAGCGGAGCCTTTTGCTCCGTACGGAAGCGGGCGTAAAGCCGGCGAAACAGAGGAAAGATATATGATACCCATTATAAAATACGCAAGCGAAGAGATGAAAAGAGTGTACGGACGCACTCAGCTGGGCAACGCGGAGTTTGTCGGCGCGGTCGCTGAGATAATCGCGAACATCCGCAGCAGGGGCGACGAAGCGCTTTTCGCTTATGCCGAAAAATTTGACAAGACGACCGTAAACGCAGAAAATCTTCTCGTGACCGAAGAAGAGATAAAAGCGGCTTACACTGCCGTTGACGAAAAGCTGGTCGCAAGCATACGCAGAGCAAAGGAGAACATTCTCGCCTATCACGTAAGGCAGAAGGACAAGTACAAAAACGAGTTCTTCGCCGCCGGCAAGAGCGGAAAGAGCACGCTCGGCTGGATATACAGACCGCTTTCCAGGGTGGGGCTTTACGTTCCCGGAGGAAAAGCGAGTTATCCGTCCACCGTGCTTATGACCGCGCTTCCCGCAGTCGCGGCAGGTGTCGGAGAAATTGTCGTGACCACTCCCAACATCAAGAATCCTCTCATTCTCGTCGCGTGTGCGGAATGCGGGGTGAAAAAGATATACAAGGTCGGCGGAGCGCAGGCGATCGCGGCGCTCGCATACGGCACCGAGAGCATTGAGAGAGTTGATCTGATCGCCGGACCGGGAAACGTATTCGTCACGCTTGCAAAAAAGCAGGTGTTCGGCGACGTGGCGGTGGATATGATCGCAGGTCCCAGCGAGATACTGGTGATCGCGGACGACAGCGCGGATCCCGAGCTTGTGGCGGCGGATATGCTGTCGCAGGCTGAGCACGACGAGCTGGCGGCGTCGATACTGGTCACGACCAGCGAAAAACTTGCGAACGAAGTCTGCGGGCAGATCGCTGAGCAGACCGCGCTTTTGCCGCGCAGGGCGATAATAGAAAAATCGATTGAAAACAACGGCGCGATAGTTGTGTGTGAAAATACCGATCAGGCTGTCGAAGTCGCGGACAGGATCGCGCCCGAACATCTCGAAGTATGCACGGCAAACGCCCGCGAAGTTGCGATGAAACTAAAGAACGCCGGCGCGATATTCGTCGGGAATTCCAGCCCGGAGCCTCTGGGCGACTATTTCGCAGGACCTTCGCACGTGCTGCCCACGAGCGGAAGCGCAAGATTCAGCAGCGTGCTGAGCGTGGACACTTTTATGAAAAAGACAAGCTATATAGAATATGACAGAGAGGACCTGCTGTCCGGCGCGGACGACATCGTTTCGATAGCCGAGAGCGAGGGCTTCGACGCTCACGCGAATACCGTAAAAAGGAGAAAAACAAGATGAAAAGAACGGCGACTTTAAAGAGAATCACCAACGAAACTCAGATCGAGCTTTGCGTTACGCTCGACGGAAGCGGTAAAAACGAGATCGACACCGGCATCGGATTTTTCGATCACATGCTTCAGCTGTTCTCGTGTCATTCCGGTTTCGATCTGAAAGCGGTCTGCAAAGGAGATCTTCAGGTGGACGGACACCACACCGTAGAGGATGTGGGCATCGTTCTCGGAAAGGCTGTGAATCAGGCGCTCGGCGACAAAAAAGGCATCGCGCGCTATTCCAGCAAGACCATTCCTATGGACGAAGCGCTTGCCACGGTGACCGTGGACGTCAGCGGCAGACCGTACCTCGCTTTCAATGCCGAACTTGCGGGAAAGGTCGGGGAGTTTGATCTGGAACTGGTCGAAGAATTTTTCCGCGCCGTCTCGACGTACGGCGGAATAACCTTGCACGTGAATCTGCACTACGGCACCAATTCGCACCACAAGGCTGAGTGTATATTCAAGGCGTTCGCACGCGCAATGAAAGAGGCGGTCTCCGTTGTCGGGACCGAACTCCCGTCGTCAAAGGGGCTTCTCGAATAATGATTGCGATAGTCGATTACGGCATGGGCAATCTGCGCAGCGTGCAGAAAGCCTTCGAGTTTCTCGGTTATGACGCCGCCGTCACAGATCAGGCGACGTCGCTTGCCGACGCTTCTCATATAGTGCTTCCCGGCGTGGGCGCTTTCCGCGACGCTATACGCGCGCTTGAGAGCAAGGGGCTTGACTCCGTGATAAAAAAGGAAGTCGGCAAGGGCAAGCCTTTTCTCGGAATATGTCTGGGGATGCAGATGCTGTTTGACAGAAGCCTGGAGGACGGCGAGTACGCCGGACTGGGGCTTGTCGGCGGCGAGGTGGTCAGGTTTGAAACAGATCTGAAAATACCTCACATCGGCTGGAACACTCTGTTTTATAATAAAAAAACCGCGCTGTTCGACGGAATAAAGGACAACAATTTTTATTTCGTGCACAGCTATCATGCCGCGAAAGTGGCGAAAGAGGACGTCGAAACCACCTGCGTTTACGGCTACGAATTCGTCGCCAGCGTAAACAAGGACAACGTCTGGGGCGTGCAGTTTCATCCCGAAAAAAGCGGCGATACCGGGCTGAGACTTTTGAAAAATTTCGGAGAAATAAGATCATGATACTGTTTCCGGCTGTGGATATTCTTGATAAACGCGCCGTCCGTCTCCTTTACGGCGAACGCGACAAGGTGACCGATTACGGCGACCCGGCGGAGCTTGCGGCGAAATGGGCTGAACTCGGCGCGGAATATCTCCACGTCGTGGATCTGAACGGAGCTTTCGACGATTCTCCGGTCAACCGCGAAGTTCTGACAAGGCTGATAAAAGAGGTGAAGATCCCCGTTCAGCTCGGCGGCGGGATAAAGACCCTTGACAAGATAAAATTCTATCTTGAAGAAGTGGGCGCGACGCGCGTTATAGTGGGCACCGCCTGCGTGACTTCGCCCGACGTTGTGGACAAGGCGTGCGCGCTGTACGGCAACAGGATCGTCTCCGGCATAGATTGCAAGGACGGTTTCGTCGCGATAAAAGGCTGGGTGGAAAAAAGCGCGCTGAAAGCCGAAACAGTCGCGCTTCAGATGAAAGAACGCGGCAGCGACACCGTGGTCTATACAGATATAAGCAGAGACGGCGCTCTGACCGGAGTCAACGTTGAGGCGACTTCAGAACTTGCGCGCGTTACCGGCATGAACGTGATCGCGAGCGGCGGGATGAGTTCGCTCGACGACGTGAAAAAGCTGATGCTGAAAAAGAACGTTTACGGCGCGATACTCGGCAGGGCGATTTATAACGGCAATATTGATCTTAAAGAAGCGCTTGAAATTGTGAAAAGAGGTTGAAATGCTGGCAAAAAGAATAATTCCGTGTCTCGATATCAACAAAGGGCGCGTCGTCAAAGGCGTGAATTTCGTCAACCTCGTTGACGCCGGGGATCCGGTCGAAGTGGCGAAAACCTACAACGCTATGCGCGCCGACGAGATAGTTTTTCTCGACATCACCGCTTCGCACGAAGGGCGCGCGACGATGTACGACGTGATAGCAAAAGCCGCGGAACAGGTTTTTATACCGCTGACCGTAGGCGGAGGCATTTCTTCGACCGAACATTTCCGCAACCTGCTCAATCTCGGTGCGGACAAGATAAGCGTAAATTCGGCGGCGGTCAGGAATCCCGATCTGATAACCGAAGCGGCGCTGAAGTTCGGCAGACAATGCGTGGTCGTGGCGATCGACGCAAAGAGGAATGACAAAGGCAGTTTTGACGTGTATCTGAACGGCGGCAGGATAAACACCGGAAAGGACGCGATAGACTGGGCGGTCGAAGCCGAAAAACGCGGAGCCGGAGAAATACTTCTGACCAGCATGGATTGCGACGGCACGAAAGCCGGCTACGACGTTGAACTGACAAGACGCGTTGCAGAGGCTGTCGGCATACCGGTGATCGCCAGCGGAGGCGCCGGAAACATGTGGCATTTCAAGGACGTGCTGACTGAAGGTAAGGCAGACGCGGCGCTTGCGGCATCGTTGTTCCATTTCGGAGAAATGACGATACCCGACCTCAAGCAGTATCTTGCGCTCGGCGGCGTGCCGGTCAGGATGTAAACCCAGCGTAACAGAGAAAAGGACAAGGTCGCGCGCGGTCGTACCGATATGACGTAGCGGCGACGTGGCGACGTGGACGACGCAGGTGATCAAGCGTAGAACCGGCGCGACAATATAAAAGAAAAGAGAAAAAGGCTTGCCGCATGGCAGGCGAGACGAGAGGAAATATGACAGAATTCAAGTTTGACGAGAAAGAATTGGTTTGCGCGATAGCGCAGGACGCGCTGAACGGCGAGGTGCTGATGCAGGCATATATGAACAAAGAGGCGATCGAAAAGACTCTGGAGACGGGCTACGCGCATTATTACAGCAGGTCCCGCAAATGCCTGTGGAAAAAGGGCGAGACTTCGGGGCATACTCAGAAGGTCGTCCGCATGTATTACGACTGCGACGCAGACTGCATATTGATGCAGATCGTTCAGCAGGGAGCGGCATGCCATACCGGCAACCGCAGTTGCTTTTACCGTCAGCTTAAGGAGTTCGAGTTCGTGCCCGACTACAAAGTTGTTTTCGAGGACGCTCAGACGATAAGAGACCGCGCTGAGAATCCGGTCGAAGGTTCGTACACCAATTATCTGCTGAATAAGGGCACAGAGAAGATATGCAAGAAGATAGGTGAAGAAGCGACTGAAACTGTCATTGCCGCATGCAAAGACAAGAAAGAGGAACTTGTCGGAGAATTATGCGACCTTGTGTATCATTCGCTTGTTCTCATGCAGGACAGAGGCGTGACGATGCAGGACGTCTTTCACGAGATGATGAGAAGAAAAGGCAAAGCGCCCAATCCGAAATATGCCGAAGACAAGATCGTATCCAACAGCGAACAGATAATCAACAAGGAATGATCCGGCTTTTCCGCTTGTCCGGCTATGATGCCGGAAGCGGAATGATCCGGGAAAACAAAACGCTTGCGGCTTGCATAGCCGCAATAATTTTATCTATGTCAAACATAAATAATACTCAATAATAATTAAAACAAATTGATAATACAATTAAAGCCTCAGTGAAGCAATATCAGGTTTGAAAGATAAAATATACTTGACAGTTTTAAGCTGAGGGATTATAATAGCATTATCTGAATATTCTTCATACATGATCTGAGGCATGTCCGGACAGACATGGAGAAGTTTTGTGAGAACTTACGATAAAAATTTTCAAAAGAGGAATATAAGAGCATGGACGAACGCGGTTATGCTGTAAACGTTGAAAATCTGCTGAAAAGAGCAGAGATTTTTCTGTCAGAAGGAAAATTCAAAAAGGCTGACGAATATTGCGAGAGGGTGCTTGATGAAGACGTGAGGTGCGCAAGGGCGTATCTTTTGAAAGTGGCGGCAGAGTGCCGTTTCGTATCCGTCGAGATGATCAGGATATGTTTTTCAGAAAAGATCGAAAGCAACGTAAATTTTAAAAAAGCCTGCGAATACGGCGACGACGTGATCAGGAATTTTGTCGAAGACTGCCGGCGGTCTTACTATGCGAAAAAGAAGGAAAGGGAAGACAGAGAGCGGGCTGAAGCTGAAAAGGAAATTGCCGAAAGAATGCAGGAGTCGAAGGCTGAAGCAAACTTTGAGGAAATGAAGGAGAGGATAAAAAGCAACAAGTCTCTGATCTCGGAATATCTGTTAAAAACCGTAGAGATCGAGGATTCGAAAGCTAAGTTTAGAAAAGCGTACGAGTCTGAGACGATATCCGCCATTTCGTATATTTCGTTGTTCGTACTGTTGATTTTGTCGATAATCCTGACGGTGAAGAACACAGCGTACTGGCCGCTGATACTTGTGTTTGCGATCGGGGCGTGCGTCGCGTACAATTTTATGGTCAAGTTCGACTATGTGATCAACAAAAACCTTTTACGTCTTAAAAGCTGGATGATCGCTCATCATATAATCGAGGCAGAAGAGGAGAAGGAAAGGAAAGGGGACAAAAACTGTCAGGACATGAGTTTTAACGTCGACGCGTTCAGCTTTATATTATCGCTGCTTGTTTTCTCGCTTTTGTATTTGCTGATCGGCTGGTTTTTTTGCATAATAATGCTGTACAGCAGAAACAAGCAGGAAGATATTTATGAAGAACTGGACGATCTGAACGAGGCGCTCAAAGACAAAATGGCGGAGCTTCAGGAAGAGTCGGACCATGCGTTGACTGAACTTATAAAAGCGGGCGAAGTGTATTTCCCTGAAGAGGACGCCGCCGCGAAGTAAGAATAATAGGGGTGACATTTATGCAAGGTCTTTTAACATTATACGTAACAAATCCGGCTTGTTTTAAGAACCCGGAAGAGTTTGAAAGGAATCTCAGAAAAGTGTACGACAACCGCGCAATGGTCCACGTTTTCACTCATATGCTTGAGAACGGGATCATGACGCCGGACGTCGCGGCTAATGGCGACGCGTTCTGCAAAAGGATGGTGAAAGAATACGGCTTTGCGCAAGAGATCGTGGACGAGTGTTTCGGTATATTTATGGCTTTTCGGAAAGAGATCCGCCGGGAAGACAAAAAAGAAAGCCTTCTTTCGAAAATAAACGTCGGCAAAGAAAAAAAAGGGATGTTCAGGATCACGGGCGCGACCGTTGACAAATACTGCGGTTTTGACGAATACGTCGACGTTCCTTACGGAGTGGAGGAGATCGGAGACTGGGCGTTTTACAACTGCGCCGCGGTCAGGGAGATCAAGCTGCCGGATAGCGTGAAAAAGATCGGTGCGTGGGCTTTCGCGCTATGCCAGAAACTGGAAAGGATCAACATTCCCGACGGAGTGAGATCGATCGGCGAAAAGGCGTTTTACTGGGATGAAAAGCTGAAATCCCTGAGCATTCCTTCTTCGGCAAAATGCGGCAAGGACTTCTTTAACGGTGCCGTTTACCCAAGAGAAGTCATGATCAAAGAAACCCCCGGCAAAAGCTGAAGCCGGACGTGTGCCGTCCGGGCTTTGATCTGCTTTGACCGGCGCTTGACTGCACCTTATCGCAACGACTTAACAGAAAGACCGGAACCAAAGCGGGTGCCGGTCTTTCTTATATTCTGCAAAACGCCTTAAATATTATTTAAAATTTATATTAACGTTGAGAAAAGAAAAAAATTGTGTTAAAATCAAAACGTATACGCAAAGCAAAAAGGAAAAGATGGTTATGGCAGAAAAGAACAATGCAAATTTGGGTTTTGAAAAACAGATATGGGATGCGGCATGCGTGTTGTGGGGACATATCCCTGCGGCGGAATACAGAAAGGTGATTGTCGGTCTTATATTTTTAAGATACATTTCTTGTGCATTTGAAAAAAGATATAATCAGCTTTTAGAAGAAGGCGACGGATTCGAGAACGACAGAGACGCTTATGCTGAAGAGAATATATTCTTTGTGCCTGAGAAGGCAAGATGGAGC
>CALWKT010000098.1 GCA_944381335.1 uncultured Christensenellaceae bacterium | reverse complement strand
AACGTTAAAAAAATCGCCGCGTTTAGCGGCGAAGTTAATTTATTTTATTTCATTTCTTTTTCGAACAGGAAATACGTTTGTTGCGCGGGGTATTCGTCGGGTCTGACTTCTTTTAATATCACGTTTTGGTTTTCCATATATTTAGATTTTTATTCTGTCATGCGGATGCCGCGAACTTGCTTTTTTGCCAGCCTTTGGACAGATAGAAGCCCACGGCGAGAGCCGTTCCTATGACCCAGCCTATCGGCCAGGCGATGCATATGCCGAGGAATCCGAGCGACGGAGCAAGCGCATAACACAGCACGACTCTGAGCACAAGGTCGACGCATGTGGATATCATGAACTGGAAGAGTTTGCCTGCGCCCTTTATCACGCCGTCTGCGGCGGTCTTTACCGCAATGAACACGTAGAACGGACAGGTTATCCACAAAAATTTCGCACCCGTGTCGATTACGGCAGTGCTTGATATTGTTGAATCTCCGCTGTTGTTGATAAAGAATCCTGTGAGAGGCTTTGCGAATATCGCAACCAGCGCGATTATGATGAAAGCGAAAGTACAGAGCAGAGCGGTTGCCGAGCGCATGCCTTGACGTACTCGTTTGAGATCGCCGGCGCCTATGTTCTGCGCGGTGAACGCCGCTACCGCGTTGGCGGTCGTGACAATGCACTGGATGCAGAAAGTGTTTATCTTCATCGCCGCCGTATACGCCGCGATCGTCTGTTCTCCGAAACCGTTGATAAGCCCCTGCACGAGGAGCTGTCCCACTGAAACGAAGGATTGCTGGCACACGCCGGGCACAGAGATAGCCAGTATTGAGAGCAGTATCATTCTGTTGAAAGTACGCTTGAGATAGGGAAGCCGCGGCTGGTTGGCTTCTTCGCCGTCCGAAAGTTTTTTCATTTTTACGATGACGAGAACAAAAGCGACTATTCCCGCGGCAGCCTGAGCGATAAGCGTCGCGTAAGCAAGACCCGCCACGCCGAGAGGTTTTGCCATCACGACGTCGAGTATCACGTTTCCGACAGAAGAGCAGATCAGAAGAATGAGAGGCGTCATGCTGTCGCCCATGCCCGTGAATATCGCGTTGGACGCATTGTAGATAAACACGAAGATGAGACCCAGCGTGTATATTTCAAGGTATGCGGAACTGTCGTCCTGTATAGAAACCGGCGTCTGCAACAGTTTTACGAGAGGGGTGGAAATAAAATAGCCCACGAGGGTCAGAACCGCGGCGAGAACGAACATGAACGCCAGAGCGGTGCTCGAAGCGGTTTTTACGGATCTGAATTTATGCTGACCGAAAAGGTTTGCGACGACGACGCTTATGCCGCCGCTGCAACCGACGGCGATCGCGACGTAAATCATTGTGACCGGGGTCGAAACGCCTATTGCCGCTAAGGCGTTGTTGGAGACCATCTTTCCCGCGATGATGCTGTCAGCCATATTGTACAGCTGCTGGAATACCATTGAAAGCAACAGCGGCAGACTGAACATCAATATGACTTTTGAAGGTTTGCCTTGTGTGAGATCTTTTACCATACCGAAGCACGCTCCTTTAAACCGAATATATTGTACGCTTGAATCCCGGACATGTAAAGGATATTATGACCTCAACAGGAAAATTATATGCCGCAAAGGGCGCCTTGAAAAGCGGCGCAAGCGAAAGAAGCGTGGAATGAAATTCAGACGGAAAATCAGGTGGGATAAGAGAATTATTGAACGGAGCCGATGTCGAAAGGATTGTCCGCGATCACTATTTCGCCCGTCGTCGGATGCGGGAACGCGAGGTGCGAGCAATGCAGCATGAGCCTGGGCGCGCCCTCTCCGTCGCCGTAAAGCTTGTCGCCGACAATCGGGTGACCTATGTATGCCGAGTGTACGCGGATCTGATGCGTTCTTCCCGTCATCAG
Organism: uncultured Christensenellaceae bacterium; assembly: GCA_944381335.1. Next base: position 1,989 of record CALWKT010000098.1, on the reverse strand, counting down.
CGTGAATTCCGCGACCGAGTTTGCGTTCTCCACGGCAAGACGTCTGAAAAGGGTGAGAGCGGGTTTTCCGCTTTCCGACACCTCGCGGTGTACCCCGTCGGCGGAAAGGGCGATCGGCGCGCAGATCTCTCCGCTTTCCGGGATCATCCCTCTGACGAGCGCGGTATATTTCTTCTCTATGCCGCCGGACAGCTGAAGTTTGTGCATGCGGCAGGAGGCAAGCGCGTTTCTCGCGATCGCGATCAGCCCAGACGTGTCCTTGTCAAGTCTCCCGACCGGTCTGTATACGAACTCTCCCCACACAGAGCCGAGCACTCCTGCAAGACTGTCTTTGAAATGAGATTTTACCGGCACCGTTGCCACGCCTGACGGCTTGACGACGACGGCGACGTCCTCGTCGAGATAGGCAAACTCGGGTCTCAGGTCGCTTGCGGGATAGAGAGTGGGAAGGACGGGGAGGGAGACGTACAGCTTTTCGCCTTTGCGCACTTTCGCGGTCGCGAATACGGCTTTTCCGCCGTCGCTTTCAGTGACTAAGCGGATCAGCCCTTCTTCTTTCCTCAGCTGGGTTATCATCGTTCCGGAAAAACCCGCCGCGCGCAGAACGCTTTCAACGGTGCCGTCGAAGTCCGCCGTGACGGTATAGTTTTCTACCATTTCAGTCCTTCCTGCCATTGGTATTTTTCAAGGTCGACGATATAGTTTTCGTCGCAGAACACCCCTTCTTTCGCGAGAAGTTCCGCCTGAGCCTGTATGCCGCCGAACGCGAACGCCCGTGCCAGTGAGCCGTAACGGTTGACGACCCGGTGACACGGGATCAGGACGGGCGTCGGATTGTCGTGCAGAGCGTAGCCGACCGCACGGGACGCGCGCGGGGAACCCAGTATCCTCGCAATCTGACCGTAAGTCGCCACTTTGCCTGACGGGATCGCTTTGACCACCTGATAAACGTCGTCGTAAAAACTCATAAAAACTCCTTGTGCGGTTTAACGTTAATATTGTATCATACGCGCGCGTAAACCGCAACGCGCTTTTATATTATCCGCAAGAAGCGCGGTTTGTATGACGGGGAAGAGAAAACGCATAAAAAATCCACGCGGAGTTCCCGCTGCGGTTTGCGTTGGGCGTACGGATATGGTAAAATTTTTACGGCGGTTGAAAATTTTACGTTCGTCCGCCAATAAAAACAAAACCGGTTTTGTTTAATATCTGAACAGGGAGAGGGATTTGGACAAAAGAGAGCTGGACTTGTGCTTGCAGGAAGTTGCCAAAGGAGACGAGTCCGCGTTTGAAAGGCTGTACAACGGGACCGTAAAAGGAATTTTCGCTTTTCTTTACGGTTTCTGCAACAACTATCATACTGCGGAAGATCTGACCCAGACGGTCTATCTGAAAGTCAAGACAAACATAAGTAAATATAAACCGGGAACGGACGCGAGAGCCTGGCTGTTCCAGATCGCGAAGTACACGGCGCTCAACGAGATAAAAAAACTCGGGAGAGAAGTGGTGACTTCCGACGACAGGACGGCAGGATCGCAGGCGCAGTCTTACGAAATGAACGATTCTCCCGTTTTCGAGGCGATAAACACCGTTCTTGACGACAAAGAGAGACAGATAGTGATTTTGCACGTGCTCTGGGGATTCAAACACAGAGAAATAGCCGATATGCTGTCGCTTGCTCTGGGTACCGTTCTTTGGAAATACAATACCGCAATCAAGAAATTGCAGAACAAATTAAAGGAGGGTTGAAAAATGGACGAGAAAGAACTGAAAAAACTGCTTGAAAAAGAACTCGACGCTATGACGCCCTCCATGTCTTCCGAAGTCAGGAAAGCGCCCATAAAGACGAGTCCCGAAAAGGGAGACAAAAACACGGAAGCGGTTGACATCTTCGCAAAAAAGCGCAACTTCAGACCGTACGTCTACGGCGCGATCGCCGCGGTGCTGGTCATAGCCATCGCTTTAGCCGCGATCCTGCCCTCCGTTTTC
>CALWKT010000097.1 GCA_944381335.1 uncultured Christensenellaceae bacterium | reverse complement strand
ACTGGGAGAATCGTTAAAATTAATACCAGTAAAACTAACTTCCCAATAAACTGGGAGAAACGGAATCGTTTCAGATTAGTAAAAATAACTTTTCCCATTTTACTGGGAAAATGACTTTAATTCAATATGGTATTTTAACTTATCCCACTTTCGAAAAACCACAGCCGCGCGCACACGTCATCTATTAATTAATTTTTACCAAAAATATTGGTAAAATCTGTTTTTCCCAATAAACTGGGAAAACAAAATTCAAGTGTATATGAAAAGCAATTTTTACTTTGATTTAGCGCCGGAATTTTGGCGTCCCTTACGAAAAGTCGGAAGGGATAACGTAAGGGAAAACACAAACCGTAGCGTATATGAGGAGCTCGCGACGATTAAGCGTAGCGGTTTTGGTTGCCCTTGCGAAAAGTCAGAGTGGATGAGGAGCATTAAAAAAATTAAGCATCACGGCTTTGTTCCCGCTTTATAATAATTTTACCAAAAATATTGGTAAAGCTTGTGGTTTTAATTATTGATTTTACCAAAAATATTGGTAAAATCTGTTTTTCCCAATAAACTGGGAGAAATGCCCTCAATTCTCAATAATAATATTATTAATTCCCTTTCGGCAAAAATCACACTTTTTGCCGAAAGTACATTGCAAAAAGTCGAGTCATGGCGAGACTTTTTGTTGGAAGGGATAACGTAAGGGAAAACACAAACCGTAGCGTATATGAGGAGCTCGCGACGATTAAGCGTAGCGGTTTTGGTTGCCCTTGCGAAAAGTCAGAGGGGGTATAGTAGGGGGAAACAAAATTTCTGCGTGTATGAAAAAGGGCTGTCCTTACAAACAGCCCTTTGATTAAGCTGATAAATTTTGGTGCCCCATGCTAAGCGAAGCGGCATTACGCTTTTTGCCGAAAGTACATTGCAAAAAGTCGAGTCGGGGCGAGACTTTTTGTGTGGAAGGGATAGCGTAAGGGAAAACAAAATTCAAGTGTATATGAAAAGCAATTTATTGCTTTGATTTAACGCCGGAATTTTGCTGTCCCTTGCGAAAAGGCAGTTAATTTCGGTGCCTGGCTAATTGAAATTTTATTTTCTTTTCACAAAAAGCACGCTTTTTGTGAAAAGTACCCTATGAGACCGAAAGACGCAGGGTGAGGTCGAAGCACTGAGGGGATATCATAAGGAAAACACAAACCGCCGCTCATATGAAGAGCATTAAAAAAATTAAGCATCACAGCTTTGTTCCCGCTTTATAATAATTTTACCAAAAATATTGGTAAAGCTTGTGGTTTTAATTATTGATTTTACCAAAAATATTGGTAAAATCTGTTTTTCCCAATAAACTGGGAAAAATGCCCTCAATTCTCAATAATAATATTATTAATTCCCTTTCGGCAAAAATCACACTTTTTGCCGAAAGTTCTCTGCAAAAAGTCGAGTCAAGGCGAGACTTTTTGTGCGGAGGGGGTAAAGTAGGGGGAAACACAAATCACAGCGTATATGAAAAGGGCTGCCCTTGCGAACAGCCCTTTGATTAAGCGTCGTGATTTTGGTGCCCCCTGCTATTATGCAAACGCATGATATATCGCATTCACCGCTTTCTCGTAATCCTGCGTTGCGACGGCGACGATGATGTTGAGCTCGCTGGAACCCTGGTCTATCATGCGGATGTTGATGTTTGCTTTTGCGAGCGCTTCGCAGAGTTTAGCTGCGGTGCCGGGGCGGAAAGACATGCCGTGACCGACGGTGGAGATCAGTGATATGCCGGACTTGATCTCGATGTTATCGGGCTTGACGATGTTTCTGATACGCTCGATCACCACGTCCTCTTTGCCGGCAAGCTCGTTGTCCGAAACTACGATGCTGAGCGTGCCGATGCCGCTGGGCATATGCTCGAAAAGGATGTTGTAATATTCAAGCACGGAAAGCACTCTCCTGCCGAAACCGAGCTCACTGTTCATCAGTTCTTTTTCAATGAAGATGATGCTGTAACCTTTCTTGCCCGCAACGCCGGTGATCTGACGTTTTGCGAACTCGTCCTCTTCCACTTCTGCAACGATGAGGGTGCCGGGAGCCTGGGGATTGAAGGTATTGCGGATGTTGATCGGGATACCGCTTGCCTTGACCGGGAATACGGCTTCGGGATGCAGCACATTTGCGCCCATATATGCAAGCTCTCTGAGCTCCTTATACGAAAGTTTTTTGATTATGGTCGGGTTTTCCACGATCCTGGGATCTGCGGACATGAAGCCGTCCACGTCAGTCCAGTTTTCGTAAATGCACGCGTTTGCCGCACGCGCCACGACTGCGCCGGTGATATCCGATCCTCCGCGGCTGAAAGTGTGTATGCTGCCCGTCGCGTCCGCGCCGTAGAAGCCGGGAATGACGGCGTATTGCACGTCTTTGAGGGTTTTGGCGACAAGTTCGTTGGTCTGTTCTGCCATAAAGTTGCCGTTGTCGTCGAAGATCATTATCTTTTCTGCGTCGATAAACTCGAAGCCGAGTTTTTTCGCAAGCACGATCGCGCTGAGGTATTCGCCTCTTGAAGCGCAGTAATCGACGGAATAATTGACGACCATCTTCTTCTCCACTTCGTCGAGGACGGGTTTCATATCAAGGTCGAGCCCCAGATCTTTGACTATGCCTTCAAATCTTTCGCGTATCTTCGCAAACGTAGCGGAGCACTCTCCGTTTATCTCAAGGTCGTGATAGCAAGCGTACAGAAGGTCTGTCACCTTTGTGTCGCCGGAAAATCTCTTGCCGGGAGCGGATACGACGACGTATCTCCTTTCCGGATCGCTCTTTACTATGTCCGCGACCTGATTGATGGCGCTCGCGTCCGCCATGGACGTTCCGCCGAATTTTACAACTTTGACTGCCATAAGAAAATTCCTCTCCTGGGTTATTTGGTTATTTTATCTTTTTGGTTTCGTAATAATAGCGTTTGTCTTCCGCGTTTCCCATGCTGAAGGATTTGCGGGGAAGCACACCCCTTCTCGCCACGTAATCGAAAAGCGTATCCTTTTCAACGGTGGGCATAAACACCGCGACCGCATCGTTTTTCTCCGCTATTTCCGCAACGTAGCCGTCGCCGTGAACGTAGTCGATGCCCGCCTCTTTATGCGCCGCGAGGTATGCGTCCATCGCGTTCTGGAGATCGGCTATCGCGTCCGACGTGTTCTCCCTGACGGGTATTTCGTACTCCTTGTCTCTGAACACCGCCCTGACCGACGCGTTGCCGCCGCAGTTTGCCGCAAGATAGCCGATCGCGTTTTCGTCCGCGCCGAAAAGCACGCGGTGTATCGGCTCGAAATCAAGCGAATCATCGTATATGTCCACCACTTCGACCGTCGCAAAACGTGCGGGGTGAGTCTTTTTTTCTTCTTCGGTGAGCGAAGGCTTTATCTTTTCCCAACAGCGCTTTGCCGTCGCCAGGGAGTGATTGCCGTCTCCTACAGCATAGCGCACTTTGTCGCTGGCTTTTTTCGTCAGTTCTTCGAGCTTTTCCAGAAGCGCGTCGCAGTCCTCGACGAGATATCCCGTCAGCCTGCCGCCGTTCATGTTGAGTTCAAAATCGTAAAGTGGGGTTTCTCCGCTCCTCTTTCCGAGTTCGTCTTTTACGAAATCGCCGATCTGGGAAAGCAACATCACGTGAGAACATTCCAAAGAAGCGCCTTCTCTGACCTCGATACGGGCGGGAAGCCTCTCCTCTACCGTGCGTTCGGTCGCCTTCACGTGAGCGTCGTTGACAGGCGTGAACTCGTATTCTTCGAGATCGAGCGCCGCCACAAGCCCCGTTCTGTGTCTTCCGTCAGAGATCTTTCTGTCCACGAGAATAACGCCGCGGGCAGGAACGAGAGTGCCGTCCGTCGCGTATTTCTGCATTGCGGAACGTATGCTCTTTATACGGTCTTCCTTGTCACCGTCTTTGAGGTAAACTTCGGGATATATCAGCGAAAGGGTGCTCGGCGCGCCGTTTATCCCGGCGGCGAGTCTTTCCCAGTAATCTCTCTGCGATGTGAACTGGTCGCAGGCTATGACCGCCCAGCGCGTCTTGTCGACCGACGCGGACGGAACAAGAAATTCGGCTTTGTTGATAATCATAAAAATCTGTTCTCTCTCTTCTTCTCTCTTCCCGACGTGTCCTGGGTTATGCCGTAAGCGACTTTTATCTGCTCAAACAGCTTTTCAGGGGTCATATATCTTCTGATCTTGCCTTTTTCCACAGTGCTTATGATACCTGTCTCCTCGCTGACGACGATCGCGAACACGTCGCTTTCCTCAGTCACGCCTATCGCCGCGCGGTGACGGGTGCCCAGCTCTTTTGCAATGTCCACTTCCTGCGAGAGAGGAAGAAAACATCCCGCGGACAAAAGGTGGCTGCCTTTGACTATCACCGCACCGTCGTGTAGAGGACCTTTGGTGCTGAATATGCTTTCGAGAAGACCCGAAGATATCTCTGCATTGAGTTCGGTACCCGTCTCCAGAATGTGAGAGGAGATCGAAGTCCTGACGATGATTATCAGAGCGCCCACGTCGTTTTTCGCCATATTCTGGCATGCCTTGACGATCTGGTTCGCGCTGTTGACAAGTTCGTCGTCCGTCGAATTAAACTCGTAATCCTGGTTCTTATCGCGCGTTCTGGCTATCTTGTTGAAAAAAGCCTTCAGATCGGACTGGTAAACCACCGCAAAAGCCGCGATGAAGAAAATCGAAACGAAATCCATGATGCGCTTTGTGATATACATGAAGCCGATCACGTTCTCGTCGATCTTTTCAGCATATATGCCCGCGAACACGACGAGAATATACAGCAGAACGTAAGCGACGGTAAAGATCGCGAGCTTCAGGCTGTTGCGTTTTTTGAAGAAAAGCAGAATTACGGTCAGCACGCCTATGAGCACTACCAGATCGATAATACTCCACCAGCCGATGTGCTCGACGTAATCCTTCATATCCGTGGAAAGTAACGCGGTCGTAAGCATCATACACCTCATTGTTTTTCTTATTCTATAACAATTTTTATTAAAAATAAAGCATTTTAAGCGTGAATTTTGCTTTTTAGAGCGCGTACGGGCAAAATTTACATAAAAACGCACCCTTCACGCAGGTTCCGCCGCATAATAAACGGGCCGGTCCTCAAAAAGGGATCAGCCCTGTTTTGCGATCTTTTTCAAGGCGCGCCGCCCGCGCCGTAACTCTCAGAAGCCTTCGAAAACGTCGTCGCCTCCGTCCCCGCCGCTCTTGTTGTTTTTGCCGTTGTCATTGCCGTCTCTCTTGTCTCTTCCCATTGAAAAGACGTCTTCAGCAGGAACAGGTCCGGCGTTCGCGCCGCTCTCCGCCTCACTCCTCATCTGCTCGAGCTTTTGTTTCTGTTTCGTCACAAGAACTCCCCTGCCTTTTACGGTGAGCCATATCGCTATCCCGACTGCGACCGCAACTAAAACGATCTTTACCACCAGACTCACGACGGTAGCCGACTCGGCAAAGCCGCCGGAATAACCGGGATCAGAATCTCCGACCTCGCTCATCAGCGTGTCTGCGTTGTCCTCGCTCACGGCGGTGACCGCGTTGAGTACCACGGCGTTCAGCCTGTCTGAAAGCAATTTCTCTCCCTTTTCTCCGCCGCCCAGTCTTTCGATCAGGTTGCCGTAAGTGTCGGCGGAAGTGCCCAAAAGATTTTCATAGCCTTTATTCTCAGTGTAGAACGGATTGTCGAACGCGCTCCAGTTGAACGAAACGTAACTCGCCACGGCAAGCCCGTGGACGTTGAATATCAGGTTGTCCCCGTACATCGCGAAATGACTGTACTCCGTCTTCTGCGCGTCAATGAACCTGACCTCGGCAATCTGCTTGTTGAGCGGGATATCCGCAAACACGCCGCCGTCGTCAGTCTTTTTTATCACGCTGTAAAAATAATCGTTGTAGTCCTGAGCGACTTCGTCGGAATAGACGTAGGTGTAATCGCCAAGCCCAAGTTTGTTGAAATTGAGACAGATAAAATTGCCGCTCTTCCCGTCAAAAGTCTTCGCGATCTCTTCAGCGCCTTCCCAGCCGTTTTCCGAGCAGTCAACGAACGCGATCGTCAGATTGTACGGCAGATCTCTGTCTGCAAGTTCGTACGCGACCCTCAGCAGGACCGCGACTCCGGTCGCGTTGGAATATGCTCCTTCTCCGCCTATCTTGCCCGTGGTTATCTTCCCGGTCGACAGATCCTGAGAAGAAACCTCAATGCCTGCGCAGTTGTCGTAAGAAGCAAGCAGCAACACTTCGTCTTCGCTTTCTTCAGCCGCCGGCACGCGGTAAACCAGATTGTATCCGGTCTCCGTCGAATTGGTGTACATGTTCTTGAACGTAAACGACTTCACTTCAACGGTCGCATTGTCGGACGTCGCGGAAAGTATGACTCCGCCCTGACTGCCGCCTTCGCCGTTTTCTTCTTCACCGCTGTCGGGGAAGTCCGCCACCGGATATCCGTACGAGGTCATTTCTCCGGCAAGGTATCCGAGAAAACGGTAATCGTTGCCGTTGCCCATCGTGCGTTCGGGATATTGCGCGCATATCTCTTTCACGATCTCCGACGCGCTTTTGCCTCCCTCTCTCAAAGACGTTTCCTTCACCGCATAATCCGCGCCGGAAGAACAAGCCGCGCAGAGAAAACATAACGCAACGGTCAATATCGCAATACATATCGTCAAAATTCTCTTCTTCATATCAGACCTCACGCGAAAACCATTGGCAGACAGAACAGAATGGAAAGCTGACAGATCACAGCTTCTTTATTCTGTTTTCCCACTCTGAGCACGAGCGCGTAAAGCGCCGCGCCGAATGCGCACGCCGCCGCAAGCGGATTGAGCACGGAACGTATCACGCCTTCGTAAAGCGGATTCGCCATGTAGACCACGGATATCAGCGCTTTGAACACGCACAACGCAATGACCGCCGGGTCCACTCTCAGCCTGAAATCGTAGATCCCGAGCGCGACGTCGAAAAAGAACAGTTGCCTTGCAAGGGAATTATAGGCTATCCTCACGAAAAACGTGTAAAGCAGATACAGCAGCGCGGTATAGATCAGGTAACTGAACGCGAACATCATCTTCGTGTTTCCCACCGTCTGCAACATGGACGCATACTCGCTGAGCCCGAGCGCGGAATAGTTTTTCAACAGCGAGTACCAGCTCCCCGCCGCCACGGCGAGAAAGGTCCCGACTCTTAGCAGCCACGACTGCCAGGTGGACGGCATCCTCTGAGCTGTGCCGCCGACATAAAACATATTCATTTTCACCTCTTAGATACGGTCAGTATTTTTGCGACCGCCATATTCAGCGCGCTTTCGTCCGAGATCGCGCCGCTTTTGAATTTGTATTCGAGTTCGTAAAGATATTCGACAAGACCCTTGAGCCTGACGACGTATCCGGGGATCGCCTTCTTGTTCTGCTCTATCCTGCGCCTGTTGAACGCGACCGCCTTGACGGACATGTCTATCGCCTTTGACTCCTGCTCGTCCGGAAGATCGCTGATCGCCATATGAAAGATCTTGCGGTACGCCGACGTTATGCTGTAAAGCAGTTTGACGGGGGATTCGCCTTTCGAGCGGAAACTCGCAAGCACCGCCAGCCCCTGTTCGGTCTTCCCGTCCGTAAACGCGGAAGTCATCTCGAAGGTCTTGTATTCTATATCCGCAGAAACGAGCTGTTCCACGTCGTTTTCACTGATCTCGCACCCGACGTCGGCATATGCCGTGAGTTTACGCGATTCCTCGACCATCCTGCCGAGATCGCCTCCGCAGTATGCGTACAGCTTGGACAGCGCGCCGTCTCTCGCTGACGCTCCGCTCTCGCGGATCATCGCCCCTACGTAGGCTTTCGCCTCGCTCTCCGTGACGGTGTTGCAATCCACGACCACGCATTTCTGAGCGATCTTCAGATAGTTCTGCCCCTTGTCGTCGATCAGAAGTATTGCCGTGTCCGCAGGATCGGAAACGTAATCCTCAAGCAGCTTCTTCTCCCTTTCAGCAAGATCTTTCTGCCGTCTGAGATATACCACCTTCCTGCCGCCGAACATGCTGACCGTGCTCAGCCCGGCGACTACCCAGGACATATCGTCGTCGTCCCCGTACTCCTCAAGGCACATGTCCCGCGCTTCAGGAGGAACGGTCTCCTGCAAAGCGCGTACGACTTCGCGGCGGACGTATCCGTCGCTGCCCTTAAGCAGATATACCGGCGCCGGATTTTCCACGCCGTTTATCAGAAGATCGACCGCTCTCACGCAAACCTCCATTTGTTCGTCTTTATTATTCTATCACCATCCGTCCAAAAGGTAAAGTCAGACGGCAAACAATTCTTTCCGCCCGCAACGTATCCGCTTTGGCTGACAAGATACTTTGCTCCGTCCGGGATCTCGGTCAGCCACGGACAGATCACGACGTCGCTTACGGGAGAACTGCGCGCCGCTTCCGGATATGCGGTCAGAAGAAGATCCGTCCCGCCCAGATACACCGACGTGTAAGTCGCCGTACAGATCACCGAAGCGTTGAAAGTAAGCTCCACAAGCCCCGAATAAACGACCCCTTCGGCATAGTCGCAGTAAAGCGTCGCGTCTCCGAACGCCGCGCAATATTCGCGGTATACCTCAGCCTCTTCCGCAGTAAGTTCGTAAGTCACGACAAAGTCCACTTTCCTCAGTCTGTTTTTCTCCATCGCCTCAAGCGCCGCTTCAGCAGCATATTCGTCCAGCTCTCCTTCGAAGATCAGAAAATCCCCTTCGCTCCGACTCTGCACAAGCGCTCCCGCGCATCCGTAAGAGGAAAAACACGTGACCTTGTTTTCGTACGACAGCATGCCGGCATTCTGCACAACTACCGCGGCAATAAAGCATATAACCAACACGGACGCGCAAATTTTCTTCGCGATGAGCGGCACCGCGCTTATCGAAGAAAGCGCAGTCGCCGCCGCCAGCCACAGCACTATCGTCGCCCAGCTGAAGTTGAAATACACCGCCGGAAAGTTGACCCCGGCAAGCAGACCTATCAGTTCAGCCGCCGCCGTAAACGGCAGAGAAACGACTGAGATCACGAAGCCGAAATGCGGTATGAACGCAAACGGAAGCGTGAAAATATACAGAGGGAAAAACACCCCCGCCGCCGGCACTATCAGGCAGTTTGCCAGCGCGAAGACAAGCGAAACGTCTCCGAAAACGTATATCATCAGCGGCATCAGAGTAACGTTCGCGGCGATCGTCGCGGACAACGCGCCTGCTATCGGCGCCGGGATCCTGACCTTTACCATCGCCTTTTTTAGCGGCGCGGCGAACAGGATCAGCCCGTAAACCGCGAGAAAACTCATCAGAAATCCCACCGAATAGAGGTTGAACGGCGAAACGAAAAGAAGTATTATCGCCGCCAGGCTCATCCCGGAAAGTCTGTCGTATCTCAATCCGCAAAGCCCGGCGATCATGCCGGTGACGACCATCAGCGCCGCGCGGACGGACGACTGAGAAAACGCGCACAGCGCGCAGACCGCCGCGAGCGCAACCGTGACCGTAACGCTCCTCACCCAGACCGGAGCGCGCAGTTTTTTCAGCAATAAAAACAAAGCGCCGGCAACCATGCCGACGTGAAGCCCTGAAACCGCAAGCAGATGCGCAGTTCCGGTATACGAAAAATCGCTCATTACGCTTTCGTCAATCACAGACGAATCCCCGAAGAGCATCGCGTACATGAAGCGCGCGCTTTTATCGGGCGCGTTTTCAGAGAGTTTCCCGGCGACCGCCTTTTTGATTTTGTCGAAAAAACCGAGTGACTCCCCCGTCTTTTCTATCTCGCCTGCCTCCTCGTCATCCGTGTGCGTGATCTCGTAGATTATGCCGTCCGCAAGCGCGGAAGCCTTGTAAGGGGTCGTTATGTCTGCCGAAACCGTCGTCACCGTGCCCACGAAAGTTATCACGTCGCCTTCGTAAAAATCTCCCGCCGCCAGCGTTGCGCTGTAAAACCCGGCTTTTCCTTCCGCCTTCTGCCCGCCTATCGTAAGGTCGGTCAGCACTACGGTGTCGGAAGCCACTTTTCCGCTAAGATCGCTTGAGTTTCCCACTTCGATTTTGCCTGTTATAAGCACGTCTTTTGCGAATATCTCTTTCCTTTCAAGCGACGCGTTCGCATATCCCGCCGCCGCCAGCCCGAAAGCTATCCCGACGGCAAAACTCACGCAGAATACGACCGCGGACTTCATCGCCTGCCTGTTCTTCTTGTACAGCGCGACCGAGAGCGCCGCCGCGACCGTAAACGCAAGCGCGGCAACCGTGACCGGCAACCACAGATCGGTGAGTATAATAAAAGAAATCCTTACAATCATTCCTGCAAGGGTTGTAGGGAAAATCCTCAAATTCGCGATTTTCTTCATTAGTAAAAATTGGGTTTAAGGTTTTGACTCAGTGCTCGTCTTTCAGGAAGATGTCCTTGTAGCTGTCGATCGCCTTCTGTATCACCTCGAGCGTCTTGTCTTTGCTGTACATCTCAAGAACCTTCATCGTCTTGCCTTCAAGCTGTTTGTATACGCCGAAGAAATGCTTGATCTCCGCAATGATGTGCGGCGGCAGATCGGTGATGTCCTGATAACAGTTCCACGTCGGCTCCTTGAACGGAACGGCGACCACCTTTATGTCCTCCGCGCCGTCGTCGATCATCGTGATGTGCCCGATCGGGTAACACCTGACCAGCGAAAGACTGCTGATCGCTTCGCTGCAAAGCACCAGAACGTCGAGCGGGTCTCCGTCGTCCGCGTACGTGCGCGGTATGAACCCGTAATTCGCCGGATAGTGCGTGGACGTATACAGAATTCTGTCCAGGATCAGCATGCCCGTCTGCTTGTCCACTTCGTATTTGTTCTTGCTGCCTTTGGGGATCTCTATGACGCTTATGAAATCTTCGGGAGTGATTCTCTCCGGATTTATATCGTGCCAGATGTTCATATTTCCCTTCCCTCACCTTTTTGATTGCGCCTGAAAGCCGGACCCGGCGTTTCCGCCCTGTTCGACCTTTTCCGCGCTTTATAAATTAATTATACAATATAACTTTTGTAAAATCCATATAAAAAAGAAATTTTTTTATAAACAATTTTCAATCCATTGCAAAAGCGCCCGTTCTGTGTTAAGATAAAACACACAAAACCGCTCGCCGAAGTGGTGGAACTGGCAGACGCGCCGGACTCAAAATCCGGTGATGGCGACATCGTGCGGGTTCGATTCCCGCCTTCGGCACCACTTCAAGCCTAAATTGAACCATCGAGAAAATGCGTTCGTTTAGGCTTTTTGTTTTGCCTTTTAACGAAGATACATTTCTATTCTGATCTTTACTACCAGAGGCTTTTTGTTCTGATTCTCGCTGACGATTTTACCTTTGCCGGAGTAAAACAAAAAGCCCTGACTTTCGTCAGGACTCTTCGTCGTCGGGTTGTTGTAATGGATTTCTATTTTGTCGTTATAAAGCACTATTTCCTTTATCAGCAGATTTATCAAGGCTCTCGACTCTGCCTTTAACGCTTGCGCATAAAACCGCCGTATTTCGCTCTCAGGCACTTTAACGGATTGTTTGCTCCGTTCTACGAGTATCTGCCTTTCCAATTCCTCTTGTTGCTTTTCAAGTTCGTGCAGACGTTTATTCGTCGTGTTTGATACGATTCCGTTTTCTATCGCGCTTACGAGATTTGCCAAAGACCGTTCAACTCCTTGTTTTTCGTTCAGGAGCATAGTCAGAGAGGAGTTAGCGGATTCGTCTGCGTTTTGCAGTTGCATCAGCTTTGCCACAATGGCGTCCATAATGTCGGGTTTGCTCATTTCCTGTATTATCGCATTGACAA
>CALWKT010000096.1 GCA_944381335.1 uncultured Christensenellaceae bacterium | reverse complement strand
TCTTTTTCGTCGATCTCCTCGATATAGCCTATGTCGCCGTTGAAAACGCCGGTGCCGGTCGTCAGATCGTCCGGATTCTGCCACTCCAACTGATAGTCGTTGACGACGTGCATCACCTTGTCTCCCTTCCTGAAAATGCGGTTGCCCAGCTGAAGCTGAGGCTTTCCGCCGAAAGGATTGAGGGTCTCCTGCAATTTTGCGTTCATGTTCTCCACACCGATTATCCCCTTTTTCATAGGGCAAAGCACCTGTATCTCTTTGGGCGAAACGCCTGCGTACGCCGGGATGCGCCTTGAGACCATGTCCGTTATCGTATTCAGCGCGGCGGTCGCGTCCGCCTTGTTGTCAACAAAAAAGTCCTTGCATTTGTTGTCTATCACGGGCATCAGCCCCTTGTTTATCCTGTGCGCGTTGATGACGATGTAGCTGTCCTCGCCCTGACGGTAAATGTGGGTCAGGTAACAGACCGGCACCAGTCCGCAGGATATCACGTCCACAAGCACGTTGCCCGCTCCGACAGACGGCAGCTGGTCCTTGTCTCCGACCATGATCAGCCTTCCGCCGTACTTTATCGACCTGATCAGAGCGTTGAACACGTATTCGTCGCACATGCTCACTTCGTCCACAATGACCACGTCCTGCTCCAGCTTGGTGTTTTCGTTGAACGTGAAATGCCCTTTACCGTCCGTGAAATCAAGGTCCAGAAGCCTGTGAATCGTCTTTGCTTCAAGCCCTGTCGCTTCAGACAGTCGCTTTGCCGCACGCCCTGTCGGAGCGCACAGACAGACGGAAAAATTCCTCGCTTTGAAGATCTCGATTATGCACTGGATTATCGTGGTCTTGCCCGTGCCCGGACCTCCGGTGATAACGTTTACGCCGCTTTCGAGGCAGCTCCTGATCGCGGCGCGCTGCCCTTCGTGCAGCTTTATTCCCCTGATCCTTTCGTATTCGTCAAGGTCGCTTTCAATGTTTACCGAAACGCAGGCGCATCCTCCCTCAAGGTTGACGATATGCGCGGCTATGGACTGCTCGCAGACGTAGTTGCGCGCATGCATCACGATCTCTCTGCCGTCATTTTCCAGCCTGACCACCTTGCCCTCAACTTCGCAGTCGCAAAGCGCCTCGTTTATCTTCTCCTCGGTGTCGGAGTCTCCGAGCGACAAAAGTTTATCCGCTTCGTTGACGAGTTCGTTTTTGGGAAGATAGGTGTGCCCGTTCTTGTCCATCGCGTCTTTCAGGATGTAAACGAGCGCCGCGCTTATCCTGAATTTGCTGTCAGCCGGGATCCCCGTCAGTTTTGCTATCTTGTCCGCCGTGATGAAACCTATCCCGTCCACGTCGTCCACAAGCCTGTAAGGGTTCTGTTCAATTATCCTTTTCGTCGACGCTTCGTACGCTTTATATATCCTCAGCGCGGTGTTGAGCGGCACGCCGTACCCTTGCAGATAGACTATCGTGTCCTGCATGTCTCTCATCGACATATACGCTTCGTGTATCGACATTGCCTTCTTGACTGACACGCCTTTAACTTCTGCAAGTTTTGCCGGATCCGTCTCTATCACGTTGAGCGCGTTCTGCCCGAATTTTTCGACGATCGCGTACGCCGTCGCCTCGCCCACTCCCTTGAAAAGTCCGCTTGAAAGATATTTGAAAACAGCGTCCTTCGTGGTGGGCGGCTTTACCGTGACCTGCTCCACGGCGAACTGCTCGCCGAACCTGGCGTTGTTGACCCACTCGCCTTCGACTTCAACGACTTCGCCGGCGGTTATCGGCGGAAAAATGCCCACGGCGGTGCAAGGCATGGGATTCACGTCAAGCCATACCACGCTGTAACCGTTCTCGATATTCCTGTATACTATTTCAAGTACAGTTCCGCTCAGTTTCATTTTTCCGTTCCGATTTTATTTTCCGCCGCCCGTAAAAGCGGAGATCTTTGCGGAAAGACGGTCTTTTCCGTCCGGTCCGCGTTTGTCTTGGATCTTTCCTCCGGCGTTTTCAGCGGCGTTCTTCCTCACGCCTTGCACGCGTTAATCCGCGCGGTTCCCTGCCGAAAAAAACCGAGAGCGGCAACGTAAAACGTCGTCGCTCTTTCATTATAACTCAAACTGCGCCGACTTCACAGCAAAATCTTGCCGTCACGCGTATTTTTTTACCGCTTCTTTCAACGCTTCCGCTTTATCCGTCATTTCCCACCTGAAACCGCAGTCCTCTCTGCCGAAATGACCGTAATTCGTCGTCTTGGCGAATTGAGGCTTCCTGAGGTCGAGCGTATCTATTATCGCCTGCGGGCGCATGTCGAAAACTTCGGAGACCGCCTTTGCGATCGCTTCGTCGTCGTACTTGCCGGTGCCGAAAGTGTTGATCTGGACCGCGACGGGTTTTGCTACGCCGATTGCGTACGCAACGTCCATCTGGCATTTGTCAGCCAGACCTGCCGCTACCACGTTCTTGCAGACGTAACGCGCCATATAGCACGCGCTTCTGTCCACCTTGGTGCTGTCCTTGCCGCTGAACGCGCCGCCGCCGTGGGGACAATATCCGCCGTAGCTGTCCACGATGATCTTCCTGCCGGTCAGTCCGCTGTCGCCGTGAGGTCCGCCGATGACGAACCTGCCGGTGGGGTTGATAAAGTACTTGGTGTTCCCGTCCGTAAGCTCTGCGGGGATAACTGCGTCTATTACGTGCTTTTTCACGTCTTTTCTGAGCGTTTCTATATCCACCCCGTCTCTATGCTGAGTGGAGACGACGACCGCCTCTATCCTTGCCACCTTGTCGTCGTGATATTCCACGGTCACCTGCGCTTTTCCGTCTGGTCTCAGGTAATCTATGATCCCCTGCTTCCTGACTTCGGCAAGCCTTTTCGTAAGCGCGTGCGCATAGGTTATCGCGGCAGGCATAAGCTGAGGCGTCTCGTTGCAGGCAAAGCCGAAAACCATGCCCTGATCGCCCGCGCCTATCTTGTCGTAATCGTCGCCGGTGACCTTGCTTTCCACGCTGCTGTCCACGCCCATAGCGATGTCTGCGGACTGTTTGTCCAGCCTGACCATCACCTCGCACGTGTTGCCGTCAAAGCCTTTTTCCTCGTCGTCGTAACCAATTCCGAGCACGGTGTCTCTCGCGATCTTTTCGTAATCGACATTGGCGGAAGAAGTGATCTCTCCCGTGATAAGCGCAAAACCGGTATTGCAGCAGGTCTCCACCGCAACGCGGCTCATCGGATCCTGCGCGAGGAGCGCGTCCAGGATGCTGTCGGATATCTTGTCGCAGACCTTGTCGGGATGTCCTTCGGTCACGCTTTCGCTTGTAAACAATCTCTTTTTCATATGTTTCTCCGTTAAAATTTGCGGCGCTCAAAAGACAGCGCCGCAAACGGTAATTCTATCTTTCAAGTAATCTTGCGGAATTTAGCACCCGCCATAGTCGGGTTGCTGTGCGATCGCAGGGTCCGTCCCTCCCGCACTCTTCATAGAATACGATTTTATTCAGTTGTGTTTATCGTCAGTTGTCGATCTCGTCTTCTGCCGCGAACTTGCCGGAGATGTCCTCTTCGACGATGTTGCTTCCGACGGAATTCTGCGGAACGGCTACGATGTTGCGATACAGCTTCATGCCGGTACCTGCGGGGATCAGCTTGCCGAGGATGACGTGCTCCTTGAGTCCTCTGAGGTGATCGACCTTGTTCTTGATCGCCGCATCCGTGAGCACTCTCGCCGTCTCCTGGAAGGACGCCGCAGACAGGACGGATTCGCTTGCGAGAGCCGCCTTGGTGATACCGAGGAGTGTACGCTTTGCGGTTGCCGGTCTGCCGCCCGCTTCGAGGGTCTTTTCGTTTTCTTCTTCATAGGTGAAGATGTCGACGTATTCGCCCGGGAGCATGTTGGTGTCGCCCTGAGACTCTAGCTTGACGTTTCTCAGCATCTGTCTGATGATGACTTCTGTGTGCTTGTCGTTGATCTCGACGCCTGCGCTGCGGTATGCGGACTGAACTTCCTTGATCAGGTAGTCCTGAGCGCCCTTTACGCCCTTGGTGCGCAGAATGTCCTGCGGATAGATGCTACCCTGAGTGATCGGGTCGCCCGCTTCGATCCTGTCGCCGCTCTTGACGATGATCTTCTGATTGAAGCTGAGCTTGTATTCTTCCGCTTCGCTTCCGTCGTCGGGAGTAACGGTGACCGTCTTCTTGTCGTCGGACACGGTGACGGTACCAGTCTTTTCTGATACGAGAGCAAGACCCTTGGGCTTGCGCGCTTCGAACAATTCTTCGACACGCGGGAGACCCTGTGTGATGTCTTCGCTGACCGCAACGCCGCCGGTATGGAACGTTCTCATCGTGAGCTGAGTACCAGGCTCGCCGATTGACTGCGCCGCGATGACGCCGACCGCTTCGCCCAGTTTGACCGGGTTGCCGGAAGCCATGTTCTTGCCGTAGCACTTTGCGCATACGCCGTGCTTGGTACGGCAGGTCAGCACGCTTCTGATCCTGACCGCGGTGACTCCTGCGTCTTCGATCGCCTTAGCCATATCTCCGCTGATCATGGTATCCTTGGGACAGATCACCTCGCCCGTTTCGGGATTTACGATGTCGTCCATGCAGTATCTGCCGTCGATGCGGTCTCTGAGCGGTTCGAGTCCGGGGATAGCCGTGACTACGACGCCCTTGGTATCTCCGCAGTCCTGCTCGTTGACGATGATCGCCTGCGAGATGTCGACGAGACGTCTGGTAAGGTAACCAGAGTCCGCCGTCTTAAGCGCGGTATCCGCAAGACCTTTACGACCGCCGTGCGAAGAAATGAAGTATTCGAGGACGGTAAGACCTTCACGGTAGTTAGCCTTGACAGGAAGCTCGATGACTTTACCTGACGGGTCGCGGACAAGACCTCTCATACCGCACAGCTGCGATATCTGGTTCTTGTTACCACGCGCACCTGAGTTCGCCATCATCCAGATCGGGTTGAACTCTCCGAGGAAGTCCTCGCTCTTTTCGTCGAACAGAAGGTTGTTGACTTCGTCCTTCGCGTCCTGCCACAGCTTGACTATCTGGCGGTATCTGTCTTCTTCGGTCAGACGGCCTCTCTTGTACTGCTTTTCAATGCTGAGCACGTTTTCTTCTGCCTTCTTTATGATCTCACCCTTCTTGTCGGGGATGTGCATATCGAAGATGGACGCCGTGACCGCGCCGATCGTGGAGTACTTGTAGCCCTGCGCCTTGATCTTGTCAAGGACGATCGAAGTTTCTGTCGCGCCTTTATACTTGAAGCAGTGATCGACGATCTGAGACAGCTGTTTCTTGCCGACGAGGAAGTCGATCTCAAGGTCGAGCTGCTGTTCGGGAGTCTCTCTCGGCACGAAATGCAGATCCTGCGGTATAGCCTGGTTGAAGATGACTCTGCCTATCGTAGTGTGCAGATTCTTGCGATACTTCACGCCGTCGATCTCTTTCTCCACGCGGATGTAGACCTGAGACTGAAGATCGATCTGCTTAAGCTGATAAGCCATCATCGCTTCAGCGGAATTTCTGAAGTATCTGCCTTCTCCGAGTCCGCCCGGCTTGATCATGGTCAGATAGTAAGAACCGATGACCATATCCTGAGTCGGCGAAACGATAGGTTTGCCGTCGCTGAGCTTGAGTATGTTGTTGGTGGAAAGCATGAGGAATCTCGCCTCTGCTCTCGCCTCTATCGAAAGCGGAACGTGAACAGCCATCTGGTCGCCGTCGAAGTCCGCGTTGAACGCGCCGCAGACGAGCGGATGCAGCTTGATAGCTCTGCCTTCGACGAGCACCGGCTCGAACGCCTGAATACCCAGTCTGTGAAGTGTAGGAGCACGGTTGAGGAGCACAGGATGGTCTTTGATGACCTCTTCGAGGATATCCCATACCGCGACGTCCTTCGCCTTTTCTATCACGCGTTTAGCGTTCTTGATATTCTGACACTTGCCGCTGTCGACAAGCTTTTTGATGACGAACGGCTTGAACAGTTCGAGCGCCATCTCCTTGGGGATACCGCACTGGTACATCTTGAGTTCAGGACCAACGACGATGACCGAACGTCCGGAATAGTCGACACGCTTGCCTAGAAGGTTCTGACGGAAACGTCCCTGCTTACCTCTGAGCATCGCGGTCAGAGACTTGAGCTCTCTGTTGCCGGGTCCTACGACCGCCTTTCCCCTTCTGCCGTTTTCGATGAGGGAGTCGACCGCTTCCTGAAGCATTCTCTTCTCGTTTCTGACGATGATGTCGGGAGCGCCCAGGTCGAGCAGCTTCTTCAGACGGTTGTTACGGTTGATGACTCTCCTGTAAAGATCGTTGAGGTCGCTGGTAGCGTATCTGCCGCCGTCGAGCGGGACCATAGGTCTGAGTTCGGGCGGAAGTACGGGAAGTACGTCGAGGATCATCCATTCGGGACGGGTGTTGCCCGTGCGGAAAGCTTCGATGACTTCGAGTCTCTTGACAGCCTTGAGCTTGCGCTGGCTTGAAGTGGTGTCAATGATCTTCTTGAGCTCTTCTGCTTCTTTGTCAAGATCTATCTCCGCAAGGAGTTCCTTGATCGCTTCTGCGCCCATTCCGACGCGGAAGTTTCCTGCGCCGTAAGTTTCGATCGCGTCGCGGTATTCCTTGTCGTCAATGATCTGCTTCTTGACAAAATTTGTCGCGCCCGGGTCGATTACGATATACTTTATGAAGTACAGCACCATCTCGACGTCTCTCGGAGACATGTCGAGCGCAAGGCTTATTCTGGACGGCACGCCCTTGAAATACCAGATGTGGGAAACGGGGGAAGCAAGTTCGATATGTCCCATCCTCTCACGTCTGACCTTTGCGCGGGTGACTTCGACGCCGCACTTGTCGCAGATGACGCCTTTATATCTGATTCTCTTATATTTACCGCAGTGGCACTCCCAGTCCTTGGTAGGTCCGAATATTCTCTCGCAGAACAGACCGTCCTTTTCTGGTTTCTGGGTCCTGTAATTTATAGTTTCGGGTTTGGTCACCTCGCCGTGCGACCAGGATCTGATCTTTTCGGGAGACGCCACGCCTATTTGTATCGAGTCGAAATTGTTTACTTCTGACATACTGCTACCTCCTTATTCGTTGTCGTCGTCAGACGAATTGAACAGATCGCCGTCGTCGCCGTCGCCCATATCGTCGAACAGGCTGGCTTCGCCGAACATATCGGACTGATCTCCGAGACCGAAGACGTCCTCTT
>CALWKT010000095.1 GCA_944381335.1 uncultured Christensenellaceae bacterium | reverse complement strand
GTTTCTCGAACGCGCGGTATGCAGTCGTTTGCCCACTTCGCCCAACCTTTCTGTAAGCACGGATTCGATAAACATGTGTATGTCTTCCGCGGTGGAGTCAAACGCAAGTTTTCCGCTCTCTATTTCTTCATAGATAGCGGAAAGCTCTTTGCCTATCAGACGGCTGTCCTCTTCCGAAATTATGCCCTGTCTGCCCAGCATCACGGAATGAATTATACTGCCCGATATGTCCTCTTTGTACATCCGGCTGTCAAAGGAAATCGAGCTGTTGAAGTCGTTGACCCTTTCGTCGAGTTCCTTTGAAAACCGTCCTTGCCACATTTTAGCCATTATTTGTTCTTAGCCTTCATAAGTGCGTTGACCTTTATCGGCAAGCCGAACAGGTTGATGAAGCCCGCGCTGTCCTTCTGGTCGTAGCAGTCGTCCTCTGCAAAAGTTGCGATATCCTCGTCGTACAGAGAATAGGGGCTGGTGACGCCTGCGTTGATGATGTTGCCTTTATAGAGTTTGAGTTTTACGTCTCCGGTAACAGTCTGCTGAGTGCTGTCGACGAACGCGCTAAGAGACTCTCTGATCGGAGTGAACCACTGACCGTTGTAAACGAGATCTGCGAACTTGACCGCGACGTGCTGTTTGAAATGAGCGGTCTCCTTGTCAAGGCACAGCGTCTCGAGAACTTCGTGAGCGTGATAGAGAATTGTGCCGCCGGGGGTCTCGTAAACGCCGCGCGACTTCATACCGACCAGTCTGTTTTCAACGATATCCGCAATGCCGATGCCGTTTTCTCCGCCCACCTTGTTCAGGTATGCGACGATGTCGCTGCCCTTCATCTTCTTGCCGTCGATCGCAACGGGAACGCCCTTTTCAAAGCTGATCGTGACATAAGTGGCCTTGTCCGGCGCCTTTTCGGGGCTTACTCCCAGCTCGAGGATCTTGTCGTAATCAGGCTCGTTTGCAGGGTTTTCAAGGTCGAGACCTTCGTGAGACAGGTGCCAGATGTTCTTGTCCTTGCTGTAATTGGTCTCTCTGCTGATATTGAGCGGCACGTGGTGCGCCTCTGCGTAATCGATCTCCTCGTCTCTGGATTTGAGGTTCCAGATACGCCACGGAGCGATTATCTTCATGTTGGGGGCGAACGCCTTGATGGTCAGCTCGAATCTCACCTGATCGTTGCCCTTGCCGGTGCAGCCGTGGCAGATCGCGTCGGCGCCTTCTGCGAGAGCGATCTCAACGATCCTCTTGGCGATGATGGGACGCGCGAAGCTGGTGCCCAGCAGATATTTGTTTTCGTATACCGCGCCCGCTTTAAGGGTGGGGAAAATATAATCGTCGACGAATTCGTCGGTCAGATCAGCAATATAAAGCTTGCTTGCTCCGGTCTTGATCGCCTTTTCTTCGAGACCTTTGAGCTCCGAGCCCTGCCCTACGTTGCCGGCAACGGCGATCACCTCGCAGCCGTCGTAGTTCTCCTTGAGCCACGGAATAATGATGGAGGTATCCAGACCTCCCGAATATGCCAGTACGACTTTTTTTATCTTGTCCATAATTACACCTCGTGTTCGTTTGTTGTATTAATATTATCACAAATAAATTTTTATTGCAAGCGTTTTGACATATTTATTCATAATTTTTGTTGTTTATTTGTTTAAATTATGATGATAACTTCTAAATATTCAAAATAATGGATATTTATGCATATAATTGCAAATATATGCAACGTCTGCGGAATATATGCAGCCGTCCGTTCCGGAAGCAAACTTTTGACGCCTTACATACGCTGAAATGTTCAGGAAACGTCAAAAATGCCCCGCTCTCACAAGCGGGGACATCTTCGTCAAAGCCGATCAGGAGCGGCTGTCATTCCGTTTCGGTCATCACGGCATTGGCAAGAGGGAAACCCTTTCCGCTCAGCTCAAACTGCCTGCCGACGTATTCCCTGAGTTCTGAAGCAGACATGGAATTAAGCGGTTTGCACGACATATTTCCTTTTTTGCCTTCTATAAAGCTGGTCAGCACGTAATCGCGCGAAACGACGTGAACGTCTCCGATAGACCCGTATGCCGACGTGAGCGCCTTCTGAACGATGTAAACCGTATTCGCCTTTATCTTGGCGTCAACTGACTCTCTGAGCGCCTCGTCCTCTATTTTCGTAAGCATCGTGTAGCCGTCGTAAGTCCATCCTTTCATCGCACCGTTCAGGTCGATCACGGCTCCTTTTGTGTTGAGGTATTCAAAAGCGTCCGCAGTTTTCTGCGCGGTGGGCTGAGGGTCAAGCACTTCTCCGATCAGGTCCATTTCTCCGCTTACTTCAGAACCCGGTATGTAAGGATCTGCAAGCGATATCCTGTCGGGAAGCACGTTTTTGTTGGTTATATAGCCGGTGTCGGCAAGTTTATACAACGTATAAGCCACAGCGGTGACCATCTGCCCTCCGAAAGAGTGACCGACCAGAATGACTTCTTTGTCCTCGGCTTTCTGCATTACCGCACATATCGCTCTGACTATTTCGCCTGCAAAACTTCTGCCGTCGAGAGCGCTGACCGCCTGGTAATAATTGCTGTCCTTGTTCCCTATCGAATCCGCGTCTTTGACGACCCAGATCTCGTTCTGCAACGCGTCAAGATCGTGAGCGTAATCGTACCAGTCGAAAAACGCGACGTTGTAGCCTAGCTCCTTGAGCTCGACAACGTAATCGTACTCGCCGGAAGCGCCTTTTGTCTTGCTGATCGTCTTTTCAAGCGTAGTGAAAACTTCTTTTTCCTCTGTTGTGGATTTCAAGCCGTGAGAATATATCAGCGTGGGCTTCTGAGGATCGTAATATTCCGTGGGCATATTCTGCTGAGACTTCATGCTGTCATATGCGTCCTCGCCGTACCAGTAAAGCCCGTACAAAGTGTCTTCTCTCAACGACATATCTATTTCAGGAAGATCGCTGTCGTTCACGCAGGCGACGGAAACCGTCAGCAACCCGGTCACGGTCATAAGACACAATAACAACGTCAAAATTTTTTTCACAATTCCCTCCGTAATTACCACTTCAAGATTATTATAAATTATTTACGCTTTCCCGTCAATGCGAGCAGGCAAATATAATCGCGCGCACGCGAAATTAATTCCGACTTCCCTTTCTTCGTCAGAGCATAAAAAGCGGAGCAGCCGTAAGACTGCTCCGTTTGTAAGTTTATTTCTGATTACTTTGCTTCTTTGATGCTCGTAGTCCAGGGGCCGCCGTTAGCGCAGTTCTCGCAACCGGTAACGATGTTGACGTTTGCGATACCCTTCGTGGTGGAAGTCAGGTCGCCCACTCTGACCTCTACGTTGACGAGGTCAAACTTGACGGTAACTTTCACGTTGGAGATGCCTTCGCTCGAGCCGGTGTTGGAAGTCAGATCGCAGTTGCTGTTGTTGATTGCGGTGACTGCCGCGACGTCAAACTCGACGATAGTCGCAAGACCGTAGGAGTAAACGTTCACGTCTCCGGTAACCGCGCAGTTGCTGACCGTGCCGTTGTTGACTGCGGCGATACCTGCCACTGCGTAATCCTTGCCGACGGTAGCTTCAAGAGCCACGTCAACGTTACCTGCAAACACAACGTTGTCGATCGTGCCGTTGTTCACAGCAACGAAGCCTGCCTTCTCGCCTGCGAAAGACTTGACGGTGTAGTTGCTGATGGACTTGCCGTTACCCTGCAGAGTGCCGTTGAAGACTGCGATGGGAGCGAGCTCAGCGCCCTTCATGTCAATGTCGTCGGTTATCGTGATAACTGCATTGTCGAAGGAAGCGTTACTGTTTACCATATTCTCGATCTGATCAGCAGTGAACACGCTGTAGCTGTTTGCACCGGTAGCGAACTGGTTCCATGCAACCTTACCCTGCACGTCGAGGTTGAGCACAACAGACTTGGTGCCGACGGTCAGACCGATCTCGTTCATGCCGTTGTCAAGCTTGAGAAGCTCTTTGACGGGAACAGAAACTGTAGCGGTGTAAGTCGTATTGTCGACGTCAACTACGCTGACGGTCACATCGTCGCTGGTGACGGTGGTAGCCGCATTTGCGAAACCGTTGTATTTGATGCCGAATTCAAGCGTAGCGTTTGCGTTGTTGTAAGAAGTCTTGTCGATCACGATGGTGTCGTTGACGAGCACGGGATCCTCGAGAGAGAAGCTGTACTTGACTTCAACGCTCAGATCGGGATCAGCCACATACGTCGCGGTAACGACAGTGGGAGCGATGTCCTTGGTTACCTTGAGAACGTAATTCTCGATCGCAAGATCCTTGCCTGCGCTCTCGAAAGTGAATTCTTCAGCGACAGCCGCTTCGGTGTATCTCGTTCTTGTGACGAGGTCATACATGTTCTTGTAGTAGATAGCGGGAACGTTGGTGTTCAGCGCGGTGAGTCTGTAATTCTCGTATTCAGCGCCTACGCCGAGAACGAGGTATCTCTCGCCTGCTTCGTAGCCCTTGATCTCGCCGTCAACGATGTCGACCTTGCCTGAGAGATTGAGGATGCTGCCGACCTTGAGGCCGTAAGAAAGGTTGACGTCGTAGTAGAAACCGCCTTCGAAATAAACGCCGCCTGCGAAGTAGTCGTCAGCTTCGTCTATAAGGTTGGAGGATTCTCCGTAACCGTAAAGTCTGTTGTAGTTGCCGATCTCCGCTTCGATGCCGATGCCGAGAACGCCTGCGAGGATGTCAAAGCTGAGGTCCTGTCTGAGACCGATCTTGAGTTCAGCCTGACCGGCGACGTTCACCTGAACGCTGTCGAAACCGTTTTCGTCGATCTCGTTCGCATAAGCGCTTAGACCGTAAGCTTCGGTGTACATAACGCCGACTTCGTAGTTGAGCTGAGCGTGTGCCGCAGCGTTGATTTCACCGCCGACGCTGAATCTGAACATCAGATCAGCATTGTATGTAATGGAAGCAACGCCGTTAGCGATGGGAACCGTCCACTTGAAGAGAGGGATAGCGGTAGCGTCGTCTCTGCTCTCGTTAGCGAGCTCAACGAGCTTATCCATAAGTTCGGGAACGTTGACCGCGCCGGTGTAGCCGCCGTTCGCACCGAGAGATACGGTGGTGGTGATGTCGTTTTTAACGGTTGCCTTCAGAGAGAATTCTTCAGAAAGCGTTGCTTTGTCGATATTCGCGCTTGCGGAAACGTCCATCACGTTGTGAACGGTGATGACGAGGTTGGCTGATCCGAATTCCTGAACGGTAACGACGTTGGGGATGGTGATCGTGATGTCAACCACAACGTGTCCGCTCTGATCGAACTCGGGAACGGAAATGTCGAATTCGGGCTTGGAACCGAACATTTCGACAATGCTCATCGCAAGTTCGCTGTTGTTCAGAGCTTCCTTGCCGCCCATATAGTCGAAATCGACGTCGCTGTCAGCAGTCATCTTGCTGGTAGCGCTGTATTCGAACTCTTCGAAAACTTCGTCGATGTCAGGCTTTACGTAGTTGATCAGGTAAATGCCTGCCTGAGCTTCAGTCGCCTTGGTGACTTTGTATGCGGACTGGCTACCGTCTGCCATCTCGATGAGGAAAATGGTGCCTGCCGCCATCGGAGAAACGGAATTCGTCTGAAGAGTCATAGCTCCGGTAGTAACGCCGTAGCCGTCAGTGCTCTCTTCACCGAAAGTTGCCGCCTTCTCGCTGTAAGTCAGATATCCTGCATTGATCTTGATGTTGTTGGCAGAATTGCCGATCTGGAACAAAATCACGTCAACGCCGTCGTATTTCACAAACGAAGCGCCGTTGGAAAGCGTGATCCTGTAAATATGCCCTTTTTCATAACCGCCGGCAGGAGCCCACACTGTGTAAACGCCGTTGTTTGACTTGATGTCGACCGCAACGCTGCCGCCGGTAGCGGTGGTGACCTGAATGTCGTCAGCGCTGTCGGCATTAACGTCGAAAGTTATGTAAGAGTCAACATCTGAGAGCTGCAGGGTGCTTCCGTTGTCGGAAGTAGAACCGCTGCCGTCTCCGGTACTCCAGTTTCCGTCGTTGTTTCCGGTATTGTCACCGGTGCCGTTATCGTTATCGCCCGTGTTGCCGTTGTCCGGAACAGTGGTCGTATTGCCGTTGCCTTCGGTATTATTGTCCGTCTTCTGGCAACCGACTACCGTAACCGCGAGCAGAGCGCACACGAGAACGAGAGCGATAAGAATCAGAAATCTGTTCTTTCTCATAATAACCAAACCTCCACATTTGCCTTTTTAAAGAGGATGCTACCCCTTTATCAAAAAGATTTTAACATTTATTTAAGTAATTTTCAACGGCTTAAACAGAACTTAAATGTAAAATCTTTGTAAAATTTAATTATTTTACGCTTTTGAGCACGCTCTCGAGGCGTTTTGCCAGAGTTTTCGCCTTGTTCTCGCTCCTGCACTCGACCATGATCCTGATCTTGGGTTCCGTGCCCGAAGCACGCAGAAGCACCCTGCCCTGACCCGCGAGCTGTTCGTAAATTCTGCTCACTTCGTTGGTCACAGCCTCGTTGTTTATCACTCTCAGTTTGTCGGTTACCGGCACGTTGATGTTGACCTGGGCGTAACCTTTCGCTTCGTCAAGCTGAGAAAGCGTCTTGCCCGAATCCGCGATTATCTGCGCGATAACGAGTGAAGCGAGTATTCCGTCTCCCGTCGTCGAATGTTTGCTCATTATGATGTGCCCTGACTGCTCCGCTCCGAGAGGCGAGCCGTCTTTGAGCATCTGCTCGAGCACGTATTTGTCGCCTATGTCAGCTCTCACCAGTTTTATGCCCTTGCTTTCAAGCGCTTCCTGAACGCCCATATTGGTATGGTGCGTGCCCACAACGCTTCCCGTTTCAAGACATCCGCGTTTTTTCGCTTCGCACGCAAGAATATACAACAAATGGTCGCCGTCCACTACGTTTCCCTTTTCGTCAACGGCAATGAGTCTGTCCGCGTCGCCGTCGTAGGCAAAGCCGACGTCGAAGCCGCCGTCCCTGACCTTGGGCGCGAGATTGGACGCGTACAGCGCGCCTACGTTTTCGTTGATGTCTATTCCCGCAGTCGACGTGTTGATCACGGTCACGCTTGCGCCCGCCTGCTCGAACACGTTCTTCGCCACTCTGCCGGACGCGCCGTTGGAACAGTCAACAAGGACCCTGAGCCCTTTCAGACCTTGGATGCTCGACAAAAGGAATTTGACGTAATCTGCCGCGGAGTCGTGCATGAACATATACTTGCCCGTTGCGATCGCTTTCACGACGTGGGGGTTTGCCATTCTCTGTTCCAGCTCCCTTTCTCTCTTGTCTCCAAGCTTGTAGCCTTCAGAATCGAAAACCTTGATGCCGTTATATTCGGCGGGATTGTGAGACGCGCTTATCACGACGCCGTAATCCGCTTTATAGAAGCGCGTAAGATACGCGATGCCCGCCGTGGGCATGACTCCAACGTCAAGCACGTCTCCTCCGCCCTGCATCACGCCCGTCGCCACGGCGTGCAGAAGCATATCGCCGGATACGCGCGTATCCATGCCGATGAGTACTCGGCAATTCTTTTTCATGCTCGCAAGCGCATTGCCCACGCTGAGTGCGAGCGGACACGTGAGGTCCAGATTAGCGACCCCTCTTATACCGTCTGTTCCGAAATACATAATCTACTCCTTAAAATCTTCCTTTTCCGCGTCCTTCTTTTACGACCTGACGCGCTCTGCCCACCACGAGGCTGTCTGCGGGCGTGCTCTCCGTGACCGTGGTGCCCGCCGCAATGTAACTTCCGTCCGCAATGCTGACCGGCGCGATCACGTTGCAGTTGCTGCCGATGAAACAATGATCGCCCACAGTCGTGCGGTGCTTTTGCTTTCCGTCGTAATTGACGAAGACGACGCCGCAACCTATGTTGCACTTTTCGCCCAGTTCGCAGTCTCCGACGTAAGTCAGGTGCGCGACCTTGGTGCCGTCGCCTATCTTCGCATTCTTGATCTCCACGAAATCTCCGACGCGGCAGTTCTTTCCCACGTCGGACCCCTTTCTGAGGTATGCGAATGGTCCGACAGTCGCGCCGTCCGCTATCGTCGCGCCTTCCATTACGCTGGCGGTGATCTTCACGTTGTTTCCGATCAAACAACCGTCTATTATGCAGTTGGGCATGATCACGGTGTTCTCTCCGATGACGGTTTCTCCCATTATCGTGTTGTTGGGATATATGACCGCGCTTTCCGCTATCTTTGCTTCAGGTGAAATATAAGTCGTCTTTTCGTCGATCAGTTTCATCTTTTCCTCCATGTCGTCTTTTCTCTACAATTTATGCCGGGACATTTCTTTTATTTACAATCCGACGCCGTTTGATACGCGATTTTGCGTAGCGGCGGAAATATCCTGTTTACTTTTTGAATTTGCCACACATTCTGCGACAAGGCAACTGTATTCGGCGATGATTTTAACAGCTTATGCCTCCAGACAAACGAAAGGCGGGGCTTTAACGCTCCGCCTGACAGTACATATCGTGAATATTTATGGACAAAACGGTTTTGTCTCCCGTTTTGATATTATGGACGTAATCTTACTGTTCCCGCGACGCGGAAATATCCTTTTCCTGCTTCTTTTCTCTGAGCAAAGTTATCGCGAAATACAGCACCGCCGCCGCGATCAGGGCGCATGCAACCGTAAGCGTGATCAGCGCCGCAGCATTGCTGAGTCCGGCGAACAGCGATATCAGCGGCAACAACAGAACGAGCGCGTATGCGAGCGAGGATACAAACCCGATTTTCGCCGCAACGACAGTATTCTTCTTTCTCTTTTCAGCGTCGCTTTCCTTTGCGTTACGCCTGGCGGCTCCCACGCTTGCGACCGTTATCACCGCCGCAATTCCTGCGACCCCGAGCAAGGGCACGGCTCCCATCAGGATAAAAAGCATGGTCATTGCAAAATATCCGTTGGGTTTACGTTCAGGATTTCCGCTTTCGCTGAGGCGGAAAGTCAGTTCCCCGTCCGGGAGCGAATCGTAGCTTTTGCGATATCCCGCCTCCGTTCTGACATAACCGTTCTTCTCCGCGTCAAGCAGGACGTACGGAGTGTTTATCTCTATTTCCAGAGTTCCGAATTCAGCCCAGTCCTTTGCCGGAGACAGCAGATAGTCGTATATGTAAACGGGAGGCTCGTAATTCTCGTTGGTATCCGGAATAAGCGGCGCGGTCACCGTATTAGTCACAGCGGTGCCTGCGGGCAGAGAAAGTTCGTATTCGTACCAGCACATCACATTATTTGAAACGAAACGCTCTGTGTCCCTGCTCAGTACGTTGCCGACAACGCCGTTTCCAGAAGCGACGTAATCCACGACGACGTTGTGCCAGTCGGTTTCAGTTACCGCGTCGTTTCCCGAAAAAGGATTGTTTTCGGCGGCAAATTCCGCAAGCGTGCAGACGTTTTCCGAAATCTTTTCAAGCGTACTGCCGACCTCCTTGCCGTCGTTCTCCGCGCGGAATTCCACGTCCGGAGCTTCTCCGGCATAGACGATCGAAAAATCGAAAGTTTTGCCGTCGTTTACAAGAACGCCGGTTTCTATCCGGTCTTTGCTCTTTTTATAATAGTTGTAATCGAGAATAAAACAAACGTCCTCTCGTCCGTTGACTGTGAATATCGCGTCGAACCTGTCGTACCCGGCTCCGTCCGCGACGTACCTGACCGTGAGAACGTGCGCGTCGCCGTTGACCCAGCCGTTCTCAGCCTTTTCGTCTCTGAGCCGCGCAACTGCTTCAGCTGTTACGAAACTGCCGTTCCAGTTGCCGCCGCTATACGTGTACCTGACCTTTTTAGCGACAGCCTCTCCGTCAACGGTAACGGAATACTTTTCAACGAGTTCGTCAGTGACGTTGAAATAATCCGGCACTATGCCGAACGGGAACGCCAGTCTGACCTTCACGTCGTAATCGGCAGGATTTTCAAGCTCGTAAGTCGCGCTGACCTTCGCGTCGTAATCGGCGAGTTTCTGTTTGTCGGAATATTTGTAATCAATTTCCGGAAAATGCGGCACGTCGAATACCAGTTTTTCAGATTTCACGACGACGGGACAGTCTTCTCCGACGATCAGCGCGCCCGTTGACGTGATCCCCTCCCAGTACATCTGCGCGGAGTTTGCCGAAACGACCGGCAATGCCGAAAGCGAGAACGCCAGCAAAGCTACAAGAAGCGCTATTGCAAACAGCTTTCTTTTCATAACTGAATCCTCCTTTATCGGGTTTTGCAATTATACAGGCGGTTTATCCGCCTTAAGTGTACCATACACGGAATCAAACGGCAATACTCTGTCGGTTTTACGCCGGGTCGCTTTGTTCACCCGTTCCGTCATTTTTTCTTTTCTTTACAATCAACAGTCCGCAGTCTGCCGCGGTAACTGCCGCCGACATAATTTCAGATGCGACTATCGTTACGATAATGCCTGCGTCCGATGCCGCACCGTGGGCGCAATACAGCGAAATGAAAGTGAACAACGCGGCGATCGCGAGAGAGGCGATGCAAATTCCGATCGCCCTTGCCGCCCTCTTCATAAGATCTTCGCCGCGAACTCCTCTCTTCGCTCCCTCCGCGACGTTCGCAACGGCGAAACAGATCACAAGAAAGGCTTCAACGCACCATATCACGTGCGACGCGAAGAAAACTTCTGAATAAAATTCCCCGTGCGAATAAACAATGCCGACGAACTCCGGGTTTTCTTCTGCGCAGAGGCTGAAACAAACGGAAGTGCTCTCGTCCTTGAACTCATAACCTTCCTCCGTCTTTTCCGCGCCCGGAAGACCTGTCAGACAATACGGCGTTTTTATTATATACTGCGTTATGCAGCCGTCCGCGCTCTCTCCGTTTTTTTCCGCGCTAAACTCGTAGCGGTAATAATTCGGCTCGTAATTTTCGTCTATATGAGGAAAAAGCGGGGCGGAATATCCGCAGGAAACGCTGTCTCCCGCCTTTACCTCAAAGCCGTATTCCTTTATGAGCGCAACGTATTTTTCCGCAAACTCCTCAGTGGCGGTGAACGGATCTGAGTCCTTGTCAGAAATTCCGTCTTCCAGATAATCCGTCAGCAGATTGAACCAGTCGACGCGCGCGCTTTCGATGTCTCCGATCACGCAAGACCCGTCGGCAAAATCCGAAAGACCCGACTCTCTCTTCACGACCATATCCGCTACGCAATTCAGCTCCTTTGCGTCTTTTTCGGCAACAAATTCAATATTTGTATCCCCGCCGACGGCATAGCATTTTATCTCGTCTCCGTCTTTTGCGTTTATGCGGTAACTAATGAAATCGTCGCCTTCGAGATGTTTCTCTCCTTCTGCGAAAAACGCGAGATCTTCGCCCGTGTCGGCGGTTACGAACAATTCGAATTCCCCGTCCGTGTCGCAAGCGACCCTGTATACGTATTCCGTTACGACGGTGTTTGCGTCAAATCTGCCGTCCGTTCTTCTTTCGTCATTAAGAGAAGATATCGTTTTCTCGTCGTTGTCGAACGAATATTTGCCGCGGTACGCATAACGGTCCTTTCCTTCCGCTTCCGCGCCGTCTGCGACAACGCTGTAAAACTCCCCGAACAGGCTGAATTTATCCGCTTGCGTTCCGACGTAGACGCATGCCCTTACTACGGCGTCTTTATCGGAAACGTTTTGATAAACGGTGGTTGCATTGACAGACGTTGCATAATCCTGAAAATTTCCATTGTCGTATTTATCGTAGGCTAAGGGAAAAGAATCTGCGTTGAAAACTACTCCCCTGCTTACGGCGACAACCTCTCCTTCGCCGTCGATAATTATAGGCAGATTGAAAGTCCTGCCCCTTACCGTATAATCGGGCATAGGCTCAGTCGCTTCTGAAAAACCGGTAAGCGCAGGTATAAGCGTCACGGCAAACAGCAATATTACGAATATGCAAACCGCCTGTTTTTTCATACTCAATCTCCTTTGACCTGTATACTGTTAAAGAGTCGGATTTTTTCGGTTTTGTGACAAAGATTTTCTTTCTTTATGAGACGCGTCGTTTTTCTCCCGCTTGATTTTTAAACAAAAGCGCGCTATAATCAAAAACGGAGGTAAAATTTTTATGGATAAAAACGATATGCTGAAAGAAAACGTATTTTCTCTCATAGGAGACAGATGGATGCTCGTTGCCGCTACGGATAAAAACGGCAAAACAAACGCGATGACCGCTTCCTGGGGAGGCATGGGCGTGCTCTGGAGAAAAAAGGTCGCATTCGTATTTATACGCCCGCAGAGGTATACGAAAGAATTTATCGACGACGCCGACGTGTTTTCCCTCTCCTTCTTCGACGATTCGTACAAGAAGATGCTTGGCTACATGGGCAGAGTCTCGGGAAGAGATGAAGACAAGATGAAGAACAGCGGTCTCACCCTTTCAAGCGAGGGTGGCGCGCCTGTATTCAAAGAAGCGACTCTGACGCTGATCTGCAAAAAACTTTACCGTCAGACGATGGATGAACATTGCTTTATAGACAAAGACATCATTGACGACTGCTATCCGACGAAGGATTACCACGACGTTTACGTAGCGGAAATAATCAAAGAACTGTAAATGCGCGGCGCGCGGATTTGCGCTTTTGCCGCCTGCAAAAATTTCCGGGCAAAACATAAAAAAGAAAACGCATTTACGCGTTTTCTTTTTTCTATATACGTATTTATTTTATCAATATATAATAAAACCTCTTTTGTCCAAAGTTTCTCTGCGTTTAAAAACGCGGCGGCTCAAAGTTTATCCGCAACTCTTAAAAGAAGATCTTTTGTCTTTTCCCATCCGAGGCACGGGTCGGTTATCGACTTGCCGTACTCGTCGCCGCCCGGCTGCTGAGCGCCGTCCTCTATGTAGCTTTCGATAAGGAAGCCTTTGACGAGCGAACGTATCTTGTCGCAGTGTCTGAGGTTGTCCACGACCTCTTTGACTATCCTGATCTGCTCCAGGTAATTCTTGCCGCTGTTGCTGTGGTTGCTGTCCACGATGACCGCGGGGTTCTTAAGATTCTGCGCGA
>CALWKT010000094.1 GCA_944381335.1 uncultured Christensenellaceae bacterium | reverse complement strand
GAATACGAACTCGCGCTCGCGTACAAACAAAAGCTTCAGGTGCTTGAAAAGCTGGTCAGACGTCAGGTGGGCGCGCTTCCCAAGGATTTCGATATGGACGTGTTTGCGATCGCGTCGAACGGGCTGAACACCGTCGTTGCGGTGATCTTCGTAAGAGGCGGAAAGATCGTTGGAGGAGACAAGCACGTCGTTGACGGAGTGTCTCTCGACGAAAGCGGAGCGCTGTCCAATTTTATTATGCGTTTTTACGATATGACCGGATACATCGCCTCCGAAGCGGTGACTTCGTGCCCGATCGACGACGCGGACGTGTTGCAGGAATACCTGACCGAAAAGGCGGGTAAAAAGATCAACGTGATCTGTCCGCACCAGGGAGTGCGCCGGCAACTTGCGGATATGGCGGAAGGAAACGCGAGGGATTATCTTGAAAAATCGCTTTCCGTCCGCGAGAGAAAGGAAAACATGACGATGGGTGGGGTCATCCAGCTTGCGGAATATCTGAAGCTGGACAAGCTCCCGGTCAGAATGGAGTGTTACGACATTTCGCATATAAGCGGCACAAACAAGGTCGCTTCCATGGTCGTGTTCCTGAACGGCGAAGCCGAGCGGTCGCATTACCGCAAATTCAAAATAGAGACAGTTGCCGGCAACGACGATTTCGCCAGCCT
Source organism: uncultured Christensenellaceae bacterium (assembly GCA_944381335.1). The sequence goes on along the minus strand of CALWKT010000094.1, from coordinate 3,059 downwards.
TCAGGAGACTCTCAAAAGAAGACTTGCCGATCTGAAGGACAGGGCGGGAGACGTCAGCTTTTCTTCTCGCCCCGATCTGATAATAATCGACGGCGGCAAGGGACAGCTGAGCAGCGTGATGGAAGTGGTCTCAGAATACGACACGGAGGGTATAAGTTTCATAAGCCTTGCAAAACGCGAAGAAGAAGTGTTCCTGCCGGGAAAGAGCGATCCGGTGATACTGCCGAGAGACAGTTACGCGCTGAAGCTTCTCCAGAGGATAAGAGACGAAGCGCACCGTTTCGCGATCACATTCCACAGAAGCCTCAGAAAGACGTCTCAGACTAAAAGCGCGCTTATGGAGATCGAAGGAGTGGGCAAGACAAGGGTAAAACTTCTGTTCGACGCTTTCAGGACGCTGGACAACATAAAGAAAGCCGGGGTGGAAGAACTGACGGCAGTCAAAGGTATCGACAGGAGAACGGCTGAGAACGTATACGCGGCTTTTCACAAGGACGACGCTCACAAAGAGAGACAGTAGCACGTTGCGTGCCCGGGAAAACCGGCAGAAGGAATTTCGTTTGACAAAACGCGCATGCGGTAATATGATAAATATATGCGGGCAACCCCCGCGTGAGAGATAAAGTTATGAAGTACAAAGCAATTTTCAGCGATTTTGACGGAACGCTTTATTCCGACAATTACGAAGTTTCGCAAAAGAATATAGACGCAATTCACGCATACGAGGCGAAGGGAGGCAAGTTCTTTGTCGCCACCGGACGCCTTTTTCAGGCGATATATCCGCACGTCGCCGCGCTCGGTCTGAAAGGAGAAGTCATCGTCTATCAGGGCGGAGGGATATTCGACATTGAAAGCAAAAAAGCGCTCTGGCAACAGACTATGGACAACGCCGTCGCCGTGGATTGTCTGAAAAAACTCGAGGAGGAAGGGATCTCCGTCAACATGGTCTATATCGACGACAAGTGTTACGGGACTCAGCCGCATAAGGCGATAGACCTGTTTTGCAGCATATGCAGGATAGAGTGCAACTTTGTGGGAGAGAAGCTTTCGGATTACGTCGCGCGCACGGGCGCACGTCCGAACAAACTGCTTGCCATGGTGGACGCAGAGAAAGCTTTGCCGCTTGCGGAAAAGTACGGCAGGGAGTATGAAGGAAGACTTTCGCTTCTGCGTTCTCAGCCGTTTATGGTAGAGTTCACAGCATACGGGCTGAGCAAGGGCGCGGCTGTTGAAAAAGTGTGCAATATGCACGGTCTGAAAAGAGAGGAGATAATCTGCGTCGGAGACGCCGACAACGATATCCCGATGATAAAATACGCCGGTCTCGGCATTGCCGTGATGAACGCCATGGAGACGACGAAAGCTGCCGCCGACGTGATCGGCGTGAGCAACAACCACGACGCGATAGCGTGGATAATAGAAAACTATTGCGGAGACTGATATGAACGAAAACGAACAGACCAACGTCTTTGACAGCGAATATTCTGTCGGCGAAAGCGTCAAGATCAAGAATTTCTGCCAGGACTGCAATCTCGAACTTCTTCAGGGCAACGAGACGGATTACATCACTTTCCGCTCGGCGCTTCTCAACCGTCCGGGACTTATACTCGCAGGCTTCAACGATTACTTCGGAGAAGGCAGAGTGCAGATGATCGGCAACGCGGAGTATTACTACATCAAATCGCTTCCGGAAGACAAAAAAGAGCAGGCGATAGAGATGCTTTTTTCCAAGCGCGTACCGTGCGTGATCTACACCCGCTCGATAAATCCTAGTTCTCTCGCGCTTGAAGTCGCTTCGCGTTACAACACGCCGGTCTTCCTGTCGCACAAGACGACTACGGCGCTGAATACAGACATAGCCGGATATCTCGAAAAACTGCTTGCGCCGATGCAGAGCGTGCATGCGACCTTCCTTGAGATCAGCGGTATCGGAGTGCTTCTGACAGGCAAAAGCGGACTGGGCAAGAGCGAGACCGCGCTCGAACTGATACACCGCGGACACAGGCTGGTCGGGGACGACGCCGTGATCGTAAAAAGGCTGGGAGATCAGCTTATCGGAACGGCTCCCGAGCGCATCAAATTCTTCATGGAAGTGCGCGGCATAGGGATCATAGACGTCAGGAGTCTTTACGGAGTGTCTTCCGTGCTTCCCGACAAGAGCATAGATATGGTAATTGAGCTGAGGCAGTGGAACGGCGACGCCGATTTCGACAGGCTTTGCAACGAAGAAAAGTATGAAGAGATCCTGGGCATAAGCGTGCCCAAACTCACGCTTCCCGTGATGCCGGGCAGAAACCTCGCCGTCGTCGTGGAAGTTGCGGCGCGCAATTACCGTATGAAGAAAATGGGGTACGACGCCGTGGCGGATCTTCTGAAAAATCAGAAGAAAAAAGGTGAATGATGACTGATTACGAAAAGATGAAACTCGCCGAAAAATACGACGAGGACTGCGATTGCATTGAAGAAGAGGAGGACCTCGACAGAGCGCAGGAATACGAGAGCGACGCCGAGGCTTTCAAGCGCAGATACAAAGAGTTTTATACGGATATAAAGCTCAGTCACAAGGAGGATTGGTGATATGCTGATGAACACGTTCTGGCAGGTATTCTGCCTTGTCGCCGGGTTGGGCGCCGCCGTCGTCAGTCCTTTCGTCGTGATGAAGACTTTCGGAAAATCGAGGGAGAGGGCGGAAAAATTCATGTACCGTCTCATGACGTGCGTGCTGGTATACAAGATCCTGCATTTCACGCTTATGCCCACGATATTCAGACAGGACGCAGTAAAGCTGATCCCGGTCGAGATCAGCTCCGTCAGCTATTTCCTGATGCCGATCGCATATCTTTCGGGGTCAAAGATACTCAAGGAAACGGGCAGGTTCGTAGGCTTTTTCGCAGGACTCGTTCAGCTTCTTGCAATGAGTATTTCTCCGGCTTCTTTCGTAAACAGCGACATGACCAACTTCACTTTTATCGAAAGCATCGTCATGCATTACTGTCTGTACCTGGGCGGTCTTATCTGGAACTTTACCATTGAACCGCTGCGTTACAAAGATCTGTGGA
>CALWKT010000093.1 GCA_944381335.1 uncultured Christensenellaceae bacterium | reverse complement strand
ACCGACATCGGCAAACTAAACTCCGCGCCGTATTTTTTGGATAATATATTGAAATAATAAAGGAGCTTTTCTCTCGTCGTCTTCTTGGAAAGAATCTCTATCCTCTGACTCAGAGACAGCGTCTTTTTCGCTATCAGACCGAACATGTTCGCAACAAGTCTGCTGTGATGCTCGCAAGCCCTCTCGCAACGCTTTGTGATCTGGTCGTACTTTATGAACATGACCTCTGAGTCGCTCTCCGCAATCACCTTTACGCTGTCGCCCGCCTCGTTTGAAAACGCCAGCACTTCCCCGAAAATATCCCCTTCAGCGAAAAGCTCCATCACGGCAATTTCACCGTTTTCGTCTGTGCGTATCATCGCCGCGCACCCCCGGATCATCACGCCCACCTCTTCGCCCGTATCCGAGTAATCGCAGATCAGTTCTCCTTCCCCGAAGTCCTTTATCTTCGCGCCGAAACACGATACCATTCTCATCACGTCTTCGTCAGATATGCCCTCAAACAAATTTATTTCTTTAAATTGCATATTTTTCCTCAAAATGTTGCATTTGCAACATATATTATCACGATAATTATGTTATAGTAATTACGGTTAAAAGTAAAGCGATTTTAAATAATAATTACGGGAGGATACCAAAATGATAAAAGTCAACGTTAACGGCGGCACGCTCGATCAGAAAGAGATCGACGCATACGTAGAACACGGCAAGAAAAAATACCCGGACAAGAACATTGCGCAGATGGACATAACTGTCGACGGCGATTACGTGGATATAAAATACACGTTTGAAAACGTACCTTTTGAGAGGATTCGCCGCATTACCGGCTACCTCGTCGGCACTCTCGACCGCTTCAACAATGCAAAACGCGCAGAAGAACACGACCGCGTAAAACACGGAATTTAATCAAGCTATAAAGAGGAGAAAAACAATGGCGGCAGAAAAAATCACCGACAGAATTTACAGCGTGGGAGTTCAGAACCCCGATCTCAGAGTCTTCGACATCGTAATGGCGACCAAGTACGGCACGAGTTATAACTCGTACGTCGTAAAGGGCGAAGAAGTCGCTCTTATCGAAGCTTCGCATGCCGATTTCGAAGGCGAATACGAAGCGAACATCCGCGAGGTCGTCGATCCCGCGAATATAAAATACATCATTCTGAACCATACCGAGCCGGATCACTCAGGCGCGCTCAGAGATCTCCTGAAGCTGTGCCCGCAGGCGACCGTTCTCGCAACCGCAGTCGCGCTCAACTATCTGAAAAACATAGTCAACGAGCCGTTCAATTCACGTCCCGTCAAGGACGGCGAAGTACTCGATCTGGGCGGCGTGACCCTTACGTTCGCGCCCTCTCCCCTTCTTCACTGGCCGGACAGCATGTTCACGTACTGCCCTGAAGAAAAGACGCTGTTCAGCTGCGACGTATTCGGCTCTCATTACAGCAGCAAGAGCATGCTTGACAAAGAGATCGACAACGTAGACGGCTACAAAGAAGCGTTCAAAGGCTATTACGACGCGATATTCGGACCGTTCAAGCCTTTCGTAGTCGCCGGCATGGCGAAGATAGCGAAGTTCCCGTTCGAGACCGTCTGCCCCAGCCACGGACCCGTGCTGACAAAGGACGGACAGCTCCCCGACGTGCTGGACAGCTATCGCGCGTGGAGCAAGGTAACAAAGAACGCGGTCAGGACGGTGCCCGTCTTCTACTGCTCCGCATACGGCTGCACCGCAAAACTCGCAAAGGCGATCGCGGACGGCGTAAAGGAAGTCATCCCGGACGCGGCGTGCGAGACCTATAACCTGATCGAAAACGACATGGCTGACATGCGCGCGAAGGTCAACTCCGCAGACGCTTTCGCGGTCGGCTCCCCGACCCTCAACGCTGACGCGGTACCGCCCGTATGGGATCTGCTCGCAGGCGTTGACGCGATCAACTGCCGCAAAAAGCCTGTCGCGGTATTCGGCTCCTTCGGTTGGAGCGGCGAAGCCGTCCCCAACCTGATCGCAAGACTTGCCGGGCTCAAAACCGCCGTCGTCGGCGAAGGTCTCAAAGTCTGCTTTGTCCCGACCGACGCAGATCTCGAGGCGGCGAAAGAATACGGCAGACAGCTCGCCTCCGCGATCAAATAACAAGACCTTATCTTTCGACTTACACTTTTATTCACCACAATATAAAAACGCGGCTCCGCACAGGGATCGCGTTTTTAATTTTATTTCCGTTAAATTCGGATCAGCCGACTTGTATTAAATATTTATTATCAAAAAAATCCGACCCGGAGGTCGGATTGATTTTAAAGAATCGCAGGCTTGCGTTTTTCGCTGCCGGTACCTGAACAAGGCGCGGTGCTGAATATTACTTGCCTGCCGCCTGCTTGCAGTAGTCGACGACCTTTTTCGCTATCTCGCTGCGGTCGATGACTTCTTCGAAGCGGACGGGTCTTTCTTTGAGACCGCTGAGCGGTTCGGGGATCTCCTCGCCTGTTTCCTCGTTCAGCTTTTCGGTTGCCTCGAACGCGTCGTCTATCCTGCTTCCGCTGACAGCTTCGTAAACGTCCGCGGGGAACTTGTACGCGTTGGCGGTTGAAACTACTACGGTCGGAGTCTCGTCGCCCGTCTCGTCCGCATAGTCGCAATAAACGCCGTAAGCGACAGCGGTGTGCGTGTCCATTAGATAACCGAACTCGTCCATTGCAAACGCTATCGTTTCCTTTGTCTCGTCGTCATCCGCATAGCCGACGGAGAAAAGCGCCTGAAGCGTTTTCAGTTCCTTGTCGCTGACGGAATATTTGCCCGCCGATTTCAGCGCTTTCATACGCTCTGCGGTCAGTTTGTCGTCTCTGCCGCTGATCTCGAACAGAAGTCTCTCAAGATTGGACGAGATCAGAATGTCCATAGACGGAGAGATCGTCTTGTGGAACTCTCTGTTGATGTCGTAGACACCGGTCTTAAAGAAATCGGTCAACACGTGGTTGACGTTGGACGCACAGATAAGTCTGTTTACGCCGACGCCCATCTGCATGGCGTAATACGCGGCGAGAATGTTGCCGAAGTTGCCGCTGGGCACGCAGAAATTGACCTTGTCGCCGTACTCTATCTTGCCGGAATCCAGCAGATCGCAGTAAGCGGATATATAATACGCTATCTGCGGCGCGAGTCTTCCCCAGTTAATCGAGTTTGCAGACGACAGCTTGAACCCGTTCGCGTGGATCTCGTCGTTTATCGCCTTATCAGCAAAGATATTCTTGACGGCGTTCTGAGTGTCGTCGAAATTGCCTTCAATGGCGCAGACGCAGACGTTTTCGCCCGTCTGGGTCTTCATCTGCAACTTCTGCATATCCGAAACGCCTCTGGACGGATAGAAAACGATGATGTTGGTGCCTTCAACGTCCTGGAGCCCTTCAAGCGCCGCCTTGCCGGTATCGCCGGAAGTCGCGAGCATGATCAGAGTCGTGTCCTTCTCTCCCACCTTTTTGCGCGCCGCGCTGAGAAGGTGCGGTAGCATTGTCAGCGCCATATCCTTGAACGCGCAGGTCGGACCGTGCCACAGTTCGAGCACATAGACTCCATCGTCGATATTAACGAGCGGGCACGGGTCGTCGCCGTAAAAACGCGCGTATGCCTTGGTCGTATAATCGAGCAGCTCGTCGAAAGAATAGTCGCTGAGCAAAAGCGAGAGGACGCGTGCCGCACGGGTCGGATAGTCCTCTTTCGCCAAATTTATAAAATCTTCTTTTGTCAGCCTCGGGAGGCTTTCGGGGACGTAAAGTCCGCCGTCCGGCGCGAGACCTCTTACGATAGCCTCGGCGCCGCTGCATTTCTCGCTTTTATTGCGAGTGCTGATATAATTCATTTTGTATCCTCAGATAATTTTGTATTTCAATAAGAAATCAGGCAATTCTTCTGCGGTAGCGCTGACCGTCACGGTGACGGATATCGACAGTTTGTCGGCGAGTTTGCCGAGTTCGTCGTAAAATTTCTGCATTTTTTCGGGTCCGCAACCTGCGATCCTGGAAGCTCCGTCTATGTAGAGATTGGTGAGATCGCTCCTGCTTGCCGCCAAGCCGCATACGAACGCAAGAAGCCCATCCTCTCCGCTTACGGGATATTCTGTGACGTCGATAAGCTTTACGTTGCGGTCAACGTCGTACATATATCTGTCCGTATCGTTGACGAACAAGCTGTCTCCCTTGGCGGTTTTGATGTCGGCGTTAGCCTTTTCGATAATACGGCTGGTCTTGCCCGAGCCTTTTCTTCCGCAAATCAGATTTACCATGTTTTGCCCTCCGTTTTGTTGATACTTCTATTTTAGACTAAACAAAAGCGGATTTCAATAGCTTTTACGAAAAATATATGTTTCCCGCATCAATACGTCTTTACGACAAGTTTTTTGTGCAGTTCGGGAGATATGGACATGATTATAGCGTCAAGCTCGTCGTCGCCCATATAAGTCGTTCTGCCGCCCTCGTACTGTTTGTCGATCACCTCTTTGACCCTGATAACAATATCGTCGCGCTTGTCGACCTTATGACCTTCGGGAAGCGCATAGAAGGCGTTCATCCAGTACGCTATGCCTGCGAGACCGCTGTGCGCGTCGACAGAGACAAGCGGCGGTTTGCCGAGCAGTTTTTCGGTGTTGAATATGTTGTATATCTCCTCGTCCTTGAGCAGACCGTCCGCATGGACGCCCGCTCTCGTCGTATTGAAAGACTTGCCGACGAACGGAGTCTGCGGCGGGATTATGTAGCCGAGCTCGTCCTCGAAATATTTCGCGATCTCGGTGATCGCCCTGAAGTCTATGCCGTCGTCCGTGCCTTTCAGAGACGCATACTCTATCATCATCGCTTCGAGAGGACAGTTGCCCGTTCTCTCTCCAATGCCGAGAAGCGAACAGTTGACGGAAGAACATCCGTACAGCCACGCGGTGGTCGCGTTGGTGACGACCTTGTAAAAATCGTTGTGACCGTGCCACTCGAGAAGTTCGCTGGGGACTTCCGCGTAATATTTAAGACCGCTGATTATGCCGGGAACGCTTCTCGGAAGCGTGACGCCGGGGTAAGACAGACCGTAGCCGAGAGTGTCGCACGCCCTGATCTTTATGTCCACGCCGCTTTCCTTGCGCAGTTTCATCAGTTCGTAAGCAAACGGAGCGACGAAGCCGTAGAAGTCCGCCCTCGTGATGTCCTCGAAGTGGCAGCGCGGAACGATGCCTTTGTCTAGCGCCATCTTGACGATGTTCAGATATTTCTCAGCCGCCTGCTTGCGGGTCATGTTCATCTTCTTGAATATATGGTAATCCGAGCAGCTCACCAGAATACCCGTTTCCTTGATGCCCATCTCCTTGACGAGTCCGAAATCCTTTTCGTTGGCGCGGATCCAGCTGGTGACTTCAGGGAATTCGTAGCCCAGTTCCATACACTTTCTGACAGCTTCCCTGTCCTTTTCCGAGTACAGGAAGAACTCGCTCTGTCTGACGAGTCCCTTTTTGCCGCCGAGCTTGTGCAGAAGCTTGTATATGTTCACTATCTGCTCCACGGTAAACGGCGAAGTGGACTGCTGTCCGTCGCGGAAAGTGGTGTCCGTGATCCAGATCTCCTCAGGCATATCCATCGGGGTCTGACGGAAGTTGAACGCGACTTTGGGCACTGTGTCATAATCGAAAAGGTCGCGGAAAAGGTTGGGCTGCTCCACGTCCTGCAGGAAGGGGCGCCAGTTGCTCTCGATCAATAA
>CALWKT010000092.1 GCA_944381335.1 uncultured Christensenellaceae bacterium | reverse complement strand
TAAACGAAGCGCTGGTATATTCGAATACCGGAGTGATAGAAGTTCTTCCCACGCTTCCGACGAGCGGTTTCGACGAGGGATACATCAAGGGTATCATGTGCCGCACGCGCGCAGAGGTCGTCAACCTCAGCTGGTCGCTGAGAACCGGCAAAGCGAGCGTAACTGTCAGGAGCGATATCGATCAGACGATAGAAGTGTCATGCGGACTTTCTTCCAAGACTCAGAAGGTTACGCTCAAGGCAGGCGAAAGCGCGACTGTCGAGTTTGACATAAAAGGTTGAATAAAATAATGGCGGTCCCGGCAAGCTGGACGGCAACGGTACCGATTATACAAAGGAGAGCGAAAATCCGACAAAGAATACGCCTCAGGAGACCTTTAATCTGAAAGAAAAAGTGCTGTCTTACCGCGAAAGACTGAGAGAGCGCAAGAACGAGGAATTCGGATGCAATCTGATTTACGCGAGAGACTGTGAAAACGTCTCGCTTTACAATCTCGTGCTATACGAGCCGTCGACCTGGACGGTCAAACTCGAACTCTGCGACGGCGTTGACATTTCAAACGTGGTCATAGACAACAACATATACGTAGCCAACAGCGACGGCTTCGATATCTGCGGCACCGTCAACGTTGAAATATCTCATTGTTTCATCGCGACCGGAGACGACGGCATTGTGCTCAAGTCCAACGTCGGTCCGGTAGAGAACGTCACCGTGACAGACTGCGAGATAATGTCGCTTGCCAACAACTTCAAGATCGGCACAGAGACGGGTTACGACGTCAGAAACGTCACCGTCAGCAACTGTTATTTCTTCACTGCGGAAATTGCCGGCGGCTATTCCGGCATAGCGATAGAGTCCGCAGACGGAGCGAATATTTCCGGCGTCACCGTGACTGACGTCAATATGAACAACGTGCCATCGGCTTTGCTGATATGGCTTGGATGCCGACTGGATAAGGGCAACGGCAGCGACGGAAGCGTCGGAAGTGTGGACGGAGTGACGATAAAGAACGTCCACGCAAAGAACGCAGACATTGCCAGCGCGGTCGTCGGATGCGAATATAAAGGAGAGGTTTACAGGGTCAGAAACGTGATCCTTGACAACATCAACATCGCTTACCGTGAGTGCGGCGAGGAGCTCAACGTCTACAACGGCGACGACGTGCTTCACGCAAACATGAACGGATATCCCGAAATCACGCGCGTTTCGCATCAATATTTCATTTCGCACGAACTCAGCGCCTATCACGATATTCCCGTTTACGGTCTGTATCTTAACAACGTAGAAAACGTAACGGCGACGTCTTTCAATGTCATACCGAGAAGCGTGAACACAAGACCGTTTACTAACGCCGGGCAATACGACGAGCGCGACGGGATCGTCGCTTCTTCGGTGAGTCAGGATAACTGAACGACAGACAGCGGACAGCGGTCAAATTTTTTAAACGTATTGACACGCGCGCCCGTTTGATGATACATTTATTACATAAAGACCAAGGAGAAAAGATATGAAACAAGACATGATAGTCATCCTCGACCTCGGCAGCGAGAACAACTCCGCGCTTGCGAGAGAAATTCGCGCGCTTGGCGTTTACAGCGAGATATATCCGCACGATATCACCGCTAAACAGCTTGCTGCGATCCCCAACGTGAAGGGCGTTATCCTGAACGGCGGTCCCAACAACGTTATCGACGGCGTGAAAATAGACGTCGCGGCGGAGATATATGCGGCGGCGGTTCCCGTCGTCGCGCTCAATCACGATACGGACAAGTGCACCGCGATAAAGGAAAGCGACCTGAAATCCTTCGTGTTCGACACCTGCAAGGCAGAAGCAAACTGGAATATGCAGAATTTCATAGACGACCAGGTCGAACTGCTCAGGAAACAGATCGGCGACAAAAAGGTGCTCCTCGCGCTTTCGGGCGGCGTTGACAGCTCCGTCGTCGCGGCGCTCCTGATCAAGGCGATCGGCAAGCAGCTGGTATGCGTTCACGTCAACCACGGGCTTCTCAGAAAGGGAGAGCCGGAACAGGTCGTGAAAGTTTTCAGAGAAGAACTGGGCGCGACCCTTATATATTCTGACAGCGTGGACAGATTCCTGGACAAGCTTGCCGGCGTGTCGGATCCCGAAAAGAAGAGAAAGATCATCGGCGCGGAATTCATCAGAGTGTTTGAAGAAGAGGCGAGAAAGCTTGACGGCATTGATTTCCTCGCGCAGGGCACCATTTATCCCGACATTGTCGAAAGCGGCACAAAGACAAACAAGATCGTCAAGTCTCACCACAACGTGGGCGGTCTTCCCGACGATCTCAAATTCGAACTGGTCGAGCCTCTCAAATATCTGTTCAAGGACGAGGTCCGCGCTTGCGGCAAGGCTCTCGGTCTTCCTGACGATATGGTCTACCGTCAGCCGTTCCCGGGTCCCGGTCTCGGAGTAAGATGCCTCGGCGCAATTACCAGAGACAGACTGGAGGCGGTCAGAGAATCTGACGCGATCCTGCGTGAAGAGTTCGCTAAAGCGGGCTTGCAGGGCAAGGTATGGCAGTATTTCACCCTTATCCCGGACGTCAAATCCGTCGGCGTAAGAGACAACGCGCGCTCCTTCGAGTGGCCGGTTATCATCCGCGCCGTAAACACTGTGGACGCAATGACCGCGACGATAGAGCACGTGGACTGGGCAGTGCTTGACAAGATAGTCAAGAGGATCATCACAGAGGTAAAAGGCGTCAACCGCGTCTGTTTCGATATGACCCCGAAGCCGACCGGCACGATTGAGTGGGAATGATCGTTGATACGGCAATAAAGATACGGGCGAAGGTCCGTATCTATCTTTTTTATAACGGAGAGACTTTATGAGAAGATCTGACAGGGAGATAAAAGATTTTGACGAAATTGTAAAAGTGCTTGAAAAGTGCGACGCCGTGCGCCTTGCGTTCAATGACGGAGAATATCCTTATATCGTTGTGCTCAGTTTCGGTATGCAGGTAAAAGACGGGCGCCTCACGCTTTATTTTCACAGCGCAAAGGAAGGAAAAAAGATAGATCTGATAAAAAGAGAAGGCAAGGCGGCTTTTGAAGCGGACTGCGCTCACAGGTTGGTTTTCGACGAGAAAAAGGGCAGCTGTACTACAGAATACGAAAGCGTAGTCGGTTGCGGAGAGATAGAGTTTGTCGAGGACGAGAAAGAAAAGATACGCGCTCTGGACGTGCTTATGGAGCATTACAGAGGGGAGAATTTCAGATATTCTGAAGCGGTCGTGCCGATGACCGCGGTGTTCAGGCTTGAAGTGAAGAGCATTTCCGGAAAGAAGAGAAAAAAGAAGTGATCTTAACGAAAAGGCGAGAAAAATCGTACAGACTGTAAGATAAGACGCATTGCGGCTGAAATTGTCCGTTGACACGCGCGCGCAATAATGGTAAAATATATGCGTAGATTTGAGATGGTATGCCACAATTGCGCCATCTCGATTTTTTTTAAATTTACAGGAGGTTGTATTATGGCAAAGAAAAAGAAGAAAAAGGGAATGAGTACGATTTCACTCGTTCTGGTGTTCGTTATGATCGTCGGCGTTGCGCTTGCGTTTACCGGATTGTTTTTAGATTGGACGACTTCGACGACGAAAATCGGTCTCTCGGTGGAAAGTTCTACCACGCTTCAGGACTGGGCAGAC
>CALWKT010000091.1 GCA_944381335.1 uncultured Christensenellaceae bacterium | reverse complement strand
TACTATGTCAGGGCGGCTGAGGTCGTCGGAAGCGGCAACTACGAGGTCAACGCGCTTGCGACCGCAACCTTTACGATCGCAAAGGCGGCTGCGCCCGTGATCAATGCGTCCGCTGAAAAGATCGTGTATACGGGCAGCATCGTCAACCCGGTCGACACAGTCAGCTATACCGTGACCGGACTTGTGGCGGGCGACGAAGCGCTTGCGGAAAATGTCAACATTTACAGCGGTCAGACCATCCTAGGCGCGGGAACTTACAACGTCGGGCTCGTTCTCAAAGGTCTTGAAAACTATGCCGATGCGGAGGCGGTCATCGTGGAGATCACCGTCGATCGCGCAGAAAGAGAGGTAAACGCGACGGCTCGTATGGGCTACGGCTATATCGAGATCACGGTCAACGAGAGAAGCGAAGTTGAGTATTCTTTCGACAACGGAACTTTCTCTCAACTCGCTGCGGACGGCAGGATAAGCGTTGACGTCGCGGGAACCGTAACCGTATATCTGCGTTATAAGCAGAATGAAAATTACAATCAAAGCGCGGCTAAAGAAGTGACCGCCAACATCACTTACGACGTGCTTGAGGAGTATGTCGGAAGGAATTATCTGAATGCGGAAGTCAGTTTCGCCAACGCAAACGAGATCGCCGTCGTACTCGGCTGGCAGGATAACGCGACGGGCGAAAAGAGCGACACCTACGAGGCGGTTGTCGGTTCGCTCGAAACGAAGTATGACGAGCTGATGAACTCGGCAAAAGAGACCGTTGTGGCGGCTTTGCAGGCAGGCGCAACGATGTCAGGCTATCAGAAACTCGCCGCTACGGTGATATCCGTTTCCGTCGGAGGTCTGTCGCTCGCGGTGGGAGCCGCCGCGATAGGCTCTATGGCAATAAAGAAGCGCAAGGGAGGATTCAAGGATGAAAAATAAAAAAATCATGCTCGCGATCGCGTTGGTCGCGATCGTCACGGTGGCGGCGGTTCTCCTGTCCGCTTGTAATACGGAAGAGCAGATATATTCTCAGATTTTCGACGTCTGCGCCGGGCAGAACGACCTCGCAGTTACGGTAAAGCAGGGAGAGACAACGGTCTATACCTATAAAGACGGCGTGGGAAACAGCGATTTTCAGGACTTGCAGATAGACGCTTGTGCGTATATCCAGGCGGCGGAAAACGCCGGGAAAAAGCTGTCTCTCTCAGACTTTAAGTCAGACGTGAAAACGTCTTATGAAGAAGTGACCGGCGCGTTTGAGATAGAAGGCGTGCTTGCGGATGCAAACAGCGTGCTCGGCATTGACGTCGAAGCGACGGTGCACCTGAAAGGCAACTACATCGAAGGCACGGTGGAGATCTACAACATAACCTATCAACACAACGGTTTCGACGTGGCGATCACGCTCGTCTGATCCCGTTGCAACAATTTTCCGGGCGGCGCGACAGCGCCGCCTTTTTTGCCGGTGTGACCGGCGGTGTGACCGCGGCATAAGTCGGCTTTGCGTGTTGCTAACTGTTACGCAACGCGAAGCCTATACGGCTGCCACCCCGTGGCTGTGACCGGCGGCATTGGTCGCTGTCGCGTGCTGTATCTTTTTACGCTAAGCGAAAACGATCTCGTTCTGCGAAGCCTGTACGGCTGCCACCCCGTGGCGATGAAAGAAAAGGGAGTGACTCAATACAGGCTTTCGCAACTTAGCGGAGTGGCACAAAGTTCGATTGCCGATATAAGGTTGAAAAGAAACAAGGGAGCGAATATTTCGTTGATCTATGCGATCTCGGCAGGACTAGGGATCGACCTGACTGAGTTTTTCGACAGTGAGTATTTTAAAGCCGAAAACATAACCGATTGACGGAAATTCAAACGGTTAAACAAATTAAAAACAATAAATACTGACAATCAAAAAAAGCGCGGGGATCCGCGCTTTTTTCAATACGTATTGACTTTTCAACCCTTTTCAGCGTTCTTCTCTGAAATAGTTGAGACCCAGACCGGCAGGGGAACCCGTCTTTTTGTTCTTTCTCATTGAAGACACGATAAGAACAAGCATTGTCACTATAAACGGCAACGCGTCGAAAAGTTCGGTCGGGATAGCCGTTGACCAGGAAAGGACAGAAGGGAATGCGCTTGCGAGAGAAGGCATTCTCGATTTGAGCGCGAGCAGAAGCCCGAACACGTAAGAACCCCAGATCGCTCTCGCGGACGACCAGTTCGCGAATATGACCAGCGCGACCGCGATCCAGCCGTATCCGTTTATCCAGTCCGTATTCCAAAGACCGTTGTTGATGAACAGCGCCATATATACGCCGCCGAGGCCCATTATGCCGCTTCCTATAACGATGTTCTTGTATCTCTCTGCGTCGACGTTGATGCCCACGCTGTCAGCCGCGCCCGGATTTTCGCCCGCCGCGCGCATACGCAGACCCGACTTTGTCTTGGTGATATAGATCCAGACGATGAGTGCGATGACGATCGCGATATAGACGAGCGCGTTGTAAGAGAACAGCAGCTGCCCGATGTACGGAATGTCTTTGAGACCGGGGATGCCTCCGCCCGTTATTTCGGCGTAAAATTCCGTCGTGTAAGAGGGGAATTTATTCGTCGATTTGAGCGTTTCGCCCACGAACAGGCACAGACCTCCGCCGAATATCGTGATAGCAAGACCGGTGACGTTCTGATTGGCTTTGAGCGTGATGGTCAGGAACGCGTAGATCAGACCGCAGAACATACCGCCGACGAAAGCTCCCAGCAAGGCGAGGAACATATTGCTTGTCGCAAGACCGAGCAGAGCGCCCGATATCGCGCCGACAGCCATCGTGCCTTCAACGCCCAGGTTCAGGGAACCCGACTTTTCGTTGAGGATCTCGCCTGTGGTGCCCAGCAGAAGAGGAGTGCCGCGCTTGACGGCTTCGCAGAGGGTAAGGATTATAGCCATTATCGAACTATTCATTTTTGTTTCCTCCTTTGCCGTTTTTCTTCGCGCCGGCTGAAGTCTGCGCTCGGGCAGAAGTTTTATTTGCCGGTTTCTTCGCTTTTACAGCTGTTGCCGCAGGCTTTGCTTTCTTTTCTGAAGGCTTGTCTGCCGCCGTCTTTTTCTTTGAAGCGGTTGTCTTCGCCGTTGACTTTTTTGCCGTGCCGGCTTTTGAGGAGCCGGACCCGGCAGCGCGTTTTTTCGGCGCGGGTTTTTCATCTGAAGGTTTATCCGTTCCGGGCGCGGCGTTCTGTACGACAGGCTGCGTTTTTTCGGCTTCAGCCTTGTCTTTGCCCGTTGAAGAAATCGTTTCTTCGGCTTTGTCCGTTTCCGCGCTTTCGGCTTGCCCTTCGCCGCCGATACTGTCTTCGGGCGTATCTTCGCCGGATAAAGGTGCTTCAACGGCTTCGTGAGACGAAACGCCTGAAACTGGTTCTTCACCGACTTCGGGAGCGGGTTCTTCGCTGACCGCAGAAACGGGTTCTCCGCTTACGGCAGTGACGGCTACGTCCGGAATAAGAACGTCCGTTGTTTCAGAAGGTCCTGTCAAATCTTCGCCCGGAGTTTTATCCTCTGTTACTTTTGAGTCCGAGCCGGCGCCTTCGGGTTGCGCAGCTGCCGCGGCTTTTTTGCGGAAGGACACTCTATAGCTGATAAAGAAATCGCTGGCAAGCACTGTAAACAATATTATGCCTTGCAGGACGTCGCTCATTGCGTCGCTTATGCCCAGAGAGGTACGTGCAAAAGAGCAGCCTCTCTCCAGAATGGACATCAGCAGAGACGCGATGAATATCCCGACGGGGTTGAGTTTCGCAAGCCATGCGACGATGATCGAGGTCCAGCCCACGCCGCCCGTGATGTTTGCGCTGAACGTGTGTCCGGCAGACGAACCGCAAAGTTTGAGCGCGCCCGCCATACCAATGATCGCGCCGGAGAGGAACATCGTGCGCACGATTATTTTGTTGACCTTCATTCCCGCGTATTTAGCGGTATTGGGGCTGTCGCCCACGACGTTGAGTTCGTAGCCCTGCTTGGATTGCCTGAAGTATACGAAAAGGATTATCGTCAGCGCGACGGCTATGAACAGCGCCGTGTCGAACGAGAATTTTCCTATGTTGATCTCTGTCAGCCACAGAGACTCCGCGATCACCTTGAACGCCGGCACGCCCTGACCCTGGATCGCGAAGAAGTCTGTCTTGAGCATATAGGACGCGATATAGAGCGCGACGTAGTTCAGCATCAGGGTCATCAGCGTTTCGTTGGTGTTGAATTTAACTTTCAGCACGGCGACGAAAAGCGCGTAAAGACCTCCTCCCAGCGTGCCGAGAATGACGACGACGATCGCTCCGAGAGGGGAGAGCAGAGAGTCTCCGATCAGGAGGGAGAAAGTCATTGCGATTATTGCGCCGATGATGAACTGACCTTCGGCTCCGATATTCCAGAAGCGCATTTTGAATGCGAGCGATACGCCGAGAGACGTGATCAGAAGGGGTATCAGCGCCCTCATCATAAGTTTCAGATAAGAGGCGTTCTTGAAGTTGCCCATCAGCATCTCGGTATAGAATTTTACGGGATTGTAACCGAGGCAGGCGAGCAGTATTCCGCCCAGCACGAGCGAGAGCAGGATCGCGCCCACTGTGAGCAACAGTTTGTATCTGAGAGCGAGATTCTGGCGCTTTGAGATCTTGATCAACGGATCTTTATTCGTTTTTGTCATCGTGCGCCTCCTCTGTGATATTGCTGTCTTTCGCTATGCCGTAAGGCTTCGCGTTTTCGATCTGAAGGTCGAGCGCGCCCGTCATCATCAGACCGAGTTGTTCTTTGGTCGCCTTTTCAGCGTGTACGACGCCCATCAGTCTGCCGTGGCAGATCACCATGATCTTGTCGCACAGCGCGAGCATGACGTCCAGGTCTTCGCCGACGAAAAGTATGCCGACGCCGTTTTTCTTCTGTTCGTTCAGAATGTCGTATATCGCGTAAGAGGAGTTGATGTCGAGACCTCTTACCGGATACGCGGTGATTATCACGTTGGGGGAGGACTCTATCTCTCTGCCGACGAGGACTTTCTGTACGTTGCCGCCCGAAAGCCTGCGCACAGGAGTCTCGGTGGACGGGGTGACGATGTTGAGTTCCTTGATCAGCTGAGAAGCCCTTTCTCTCGCCTTTTTCCTGTTCACGAACGGATTGAATCTGCCTTCGGAATACGTCTTCAGCATCATATTGTCCGTTATCGACATGGAGGGCGCGAGACCCATGCCCAGTCTGTCTTCTGGGATAAAACTCATGGATATGCCCATTTCGATAATCTTTTTGGGCGGAAGCCCGATGAGCGACTGTCCTTTATGGTTGATCTCGCCGCTTTCTATCTTCCTCAGTCCCGCGATGGCTTCGCACAGTTCTTTCTGACCGCAACCGGAAATTCCTGCAACGCCCAGCATCTCGCCGCCGCGGATATAGAAACTCATATTGTCGATTGCGACAGAGCCTTCGTCGTTCTTTACGGTGAGGTCGCGTATTTCGAGCAGGGGACGGTCGAAGTCCGTCCTGGGTCTGTCGATGTGCAGTTCGATTTTTTCTCCGACCATGAGTTCGGTCAGCATCTGTTCGTTCGCGTCCTTGGTGTCGACGGTCGTTATATATTCGCCCTTTCTCATGATCGTGACGCGGTCGCTTATTTCGAGGACTTCGTTGAGCTTGTGCGTGATTATTATGATTGAACAGCCGCGTTCTTTCATCTTTCTCATCGTCGCGAAAAGCTTCTGGATCTCCTGTGCGGTCAGCACGGCGGTCGGTTCGTCGAGAATGAGTATTTTCGCGCCGTAGAACAGCACCTTGATTATCTCGCACGTCTGCTTTTCGCTGACCGCCATATCGCAGACGAGTTTGCTTGAATCGAGGTCAAAGCCGAATTTTTTCGCCACGTCGTTGACGTCGCTGAAGCGCGACCCGTTCAGAAAAGCGTTTCTGAAGAATTTCGTCGTTTTATAGTTAAATGCCGAAAGGCACAGTTTTGTCTTGATTTTGAATCTTCTCCACTTTTGCCGGCGCAGAGAAGGACCGTCGAGCCCTTCGTAAGGGTAGAGGGAATCGACGTAACTTAATTTGTCTTTAAGGAAAAAAGGTTCTTTTTTTTCGGCGCCCATCCAGATGTTGTCCGCCGCCGAAAGCGTGTCTATCAGTTTGAAATGCTGGTGTACCATACCGATACCCAGCTTCTTCGCTTCTTCGGGAGAATGGATGACGACCTTTTCTCCGTTTATGAAGATGTCTCCGCTGTCAGGCTGATATATGCCCGAAAGCATGTTCATAAGCGTGGTCTTGCCGCTTCCGTTTTCACCGAGCAGGGCGAGAATCTCGCCCTGCCGTAAATCCAAGCGAACGTTATTGTTCGCAACTACTTCACCGAAAGTCTTGGTGAGGTTGCGGATCTCTACAATGTTTGTCATTTGAAAATCCTTGTCTGAGTTTTGTCTGAATTACTTGTTGTGGACAACTACGCCTTCTACCCAATAGGGCATATCTCCGGTGATGTTTTCTTTTTCCACTTTAGCTATCGCGTTGCCTTCGTTATCCTTGAGCTGTCTGTCGACCTGGGTCACGGTGTACTTGCCGTCTTCGCCCTTGGTGAAGGAGAGAGCCTT
Source organism: uncultured Christensenellaceae bacterium (assembly GCA_944381335.1). The sequence continues at coordinate 462 of CALWKT010000091.1, read as the reverse complement.
GTTGGTGAACACGTCCCAATCGTCGGTGCCCTTTGCCATCATAGCTTCTACGAGAGCCACGATCTCAGCGGTGCCTTCAGCGCAGTTTTCGGAGAGGGGAGCGAGCTCGTACAGACCTTTGGTGTAGTCGCCGTAGTAGTTGCCGAACTTGATCCATTCTTCGTTGCTGACGAAGTTGCCCTGTTCGTCAAAGCACTTCATAGCGGTCTCGATAGCCTGGGTGTAGTAAGCGCCCCAGTTCCAGAGCACGGAAGTCAGGACGGAAGGATCTCTTTCAACGCCCTTGTCCGCGACTGCGAGAGCCATGTCGCTGTTGTAGCCGATGCTGTAAACGTTGTGCTCCTTAGCGCTGGAGGAAGGACCTTCGGTGTCGCAGTGCTGAGTGATGACGTCGCAGTTGTAGTCTTCGATCAGAGTGTCCGCAAAACCTTTTTCGTTGGTCGGATCGTACCAGCTGTTCAG
>CALWKT010000090.1 GCA_944381335.1 uncultured Christensenellaceae bacterium | reverse complement strand
CGACGACTCTGAGTTTTTTACCCACGATCTCGTCAAGTCCGATCTCCTTGCTGTTCCTCGAAAACCCCAGCCCGAGAAGCACGCTGACGTTGGACTGGTTGTATGAATCCACGACGAGAACGACCTGATTCTTGTTTCCCGGGAAAGTTCCCGCGACAAGATCGTACTGAGAAAGTATGAATTCTTCGTCACCGATCATTTCGCTCCAACCTATGTTTGCGCTGGGACTTATCAGACCTGAAAAATCCATGATCTCACTTTCGTTTACTTTTTCGTAAACCGTTCTGCCTATCGAGTCAAGCGTCTTGCCGACGACGGTGGTCTCCATTCCGTAAGAATACGTCACGCTGCTCGCCCAGCCGTTTTCCTTGACCTTGTTGACGTAATCGATATAATCCTGACCGAAATCGTTCTCTATGATCGCGCTGTTGATCATCTCGGACGGATTGTACTGATATATCTTGTCCGAATCGGGATATTGCTCCTTCTGATCGCTGCCCGAAGTGCCGCCCATAAACATGCTGAGAAGCACGTTGGTGTCGAAAGTTTCCTGCGCTATCTGCACAGGGTAACCGGCAAGCACCGTCTGCTGAAGGTCGTTGACATAATTTGAAAAGCCGTTTGAAATGGCAAGCACGAGACATACGCCGATAATGCCTATACTGCCGGCGATCGACGTCATGAGCGTCCTGCCCTTTTTCGTCATAAGGTTTTTGAAAGAAAGCTTGATCGCGGTGGAATAGCTCATCGACGACTTCTTGAGTTTTTGCTTCTTTTCTTTCGCTGTCGCGTTGAACTCCTCGCTCTTTTCTGCGGTCACAGCGTCGTCGGCGCCGTCGTAAGGCATCGTATCTCCCACGATCTCGCCGTCTTTTACGCTGACAATACGCGTCGAATACTGCTCTGCGAGCTCGCGGTTGTGAGTGACCATGATGACAAGGCGAGTCTTGGAGATCTCCTTGAGAAGCTCCATGACCTGCACGCTCGTCGCGCTGTCGAGCGCGCCGGTAGGTTCGTCCGCAAGGATTATTTCGGGATTGTTGACTATCGCGCGGGCAATTGAAACTCTCTGCATCTGTCCGCCAGAAAGCTGATTGGGCAGTTTTTTCAGCTGCCCTTCAAGTCCGACCGTGCGGAGCGCTTCTTCGGCGCGCCTTTTGCGTTCCTGAAGCCCGACGCCGGAAAGCGTCATCGCCATAGCCACGTTGTCGAGAATGGTCAGATGCTGGATCAGATTGTAACTCTGGAAAACGAAACCTATCCTTATGTTGCGATAGGTGTCCCAGTCCACGTCCTTGTACTTTTTCGTGGACACTCCGTCTATCGACATGTCGCCGTCGGTATACCTGTCCAGACCGCCGATGATGTTCAGCATGGTGGTCTTGCCGCAGCCGCTGTGCCCGAGAATGGAGACGAATTCCGTGCGGCGGAACTCGAGATTTATCCCTTTCAGCGCGTGAACGACGCCGTCGCCCGACTTGTAGTCTTTTGTGATCCCTTCTAATTTCAGCATAGATGTAACTCCTTGGTTGGTAGTTCTTATTGTATGCGCGAGGGCGCGCATTGTCAATCCGTTGAATTACGCGCCGTAAACTTATTACCTATTTTTTACACTCACACTTATAACCCTCGGATAAAAAAAGACCCGCGGGCAAAACGCCGCGCGGATCGTCTGATATCATCTGCGTTTCAGGCTCATATGGCGGTCAACGTCTCTCCCGTTTCAGCCGACTGATACATCATCCAGTAACCTCTGCCGCCCTTCACCACTTCAAGCCACTGGCGGCATCCTTCCTTTTCGTCGGGCGGATCCGAAGCGTTGTCCGCCGGCACTCCGTAACAAATGAATTCAGCGGGATCGCCCACGACGCCGACGACGTACCAGCCGTCCTCCGTCCTGACCCTCGCCCAGCGCGATCCGGGGATCAGACCTTCCATCTCGCTGTCCTTTTCGTTCTCTTCAAACAGTTTTTTTATTTTGTCGGATATCTTATCAAAAAATCTCGGCTTTTTCCTGCCGCTTTTTCCGCGCTTATCCTGCCCTTCCTCCTGAGAAGTCTGAACGGTCTGCCCGTCCTGTTGCGCCGCGGAGACCTGTTGCCCGTCATCTTCCGGCACAGCCTTTTCCTCTATTTCGGAGCGGACGGCATTTCCAGTTCCGGCATCAACTTCCTTTTCTTCCCCGGCTTCAGGAGCCGTAATCTCCGCGGCTACGGCTTCGTCCGCGCTTGCCGACGCGCTCTCTTCGGATGCCGACGCATGAGAATCAAGTCCCCCGCCCAGCACCTCTTCAAGATCTTTGAAATCATATCCGCACGCAGTCGCACCGGCGCATACCACTCTCTTCTCTCCGTCAGCAACGAGGACCGCACAGTCTCCTCCGAGATCGGAACGCGTAAGATAAATCCTGTCAGCGCTCAGCCTGACCACCTTGGTCTCGTCTCCAACCGCTATTGCCGCATAAAGATCATTACACCCTCCGGAAAGACTTATCTTTACGTCCGACTTGTCTTTAAAACATTCGAACCTTGCCACGCCGCATATTCCGTGCGCTCCGCGCGGCAAAAGCAGCGCCGTCTTTTTTTCAAAAAT
>CALWKT010000089.1 GCA_944381335.1 uncultured Christensenellaceae bacterium | reverse complement strand
ATGGGAAAAGTTATTTTTACTAATCTGAAACGATTCCGTTTCTCCCAGTTTATTGGGAAGTTAGTTTTACTGGTATTAATTTTAACGATTCTCCCAGTTTAATGGGAAAAGTTGCTTTTATTGATTTTATTTTTAGCGTTTCCCCGGTTTAACGGGAAAAATAGGTTTACTGATTTGAATCTTTCGCATTTTGCAAGTATAATGAAAAAAACAGATTTTACCAATAATTTTGGTAAAACCAACATCTGTAACGGTTTGATTTGCCGGCGATTTGGTGAAATAAGCAATTAAAATCGCACAGAACAAGTGTTTTACCAATATTTTTGGTAAAATAAGTATCTGAAACCTTTTATTTATGTTGTTAGTTTCTTGGTAAAATCAGCATTTAAAGCCGTATGAGTTGTCTGTATTTTAGTAAAATAAGAAATTTAAAATACAAATAATTTTAAATTTTACCAATATTTTTCAGAAAAATATATGTTCAATTGCTTTCTTTGTGTCAATCCCTTATCTTATTTATATTTATCCGGGACCTGAACTACCTTAGGTCTTTTGACCTGAAAATTTACATGGCGTTATAAATTTAAATATAGTTATTGTATATTCAGATAATTTTAGTAAAATAAGCAGTTGAAAACAGAAAGGTTTACCAATATTTTTGGTAAAACCAAGGGGTAAAACGTTTTGATTTACCAAAGTTTTTGGTAAAATCGGGAACAGCGCGTCAATGATCAGCAACAAGACGAAAGCAATGATTGCCGGGCGGAGATGAAGTTTATGTTTCGGGTCTTTGGTTTTCACGTCTGAAGATACAGTAGCGTTATGATCAGAGTCGCGGTCACGGCGCAACGGCTCACGCGGTCGTGCGACAATCGGGGCGGGACGATACTGGCGACGACAAGAACAAAGCGGAGAATTGAAAATCATTTGAACAGTCGCGGTTTTGAGTTCAGCATCTTGGATTTTCTGGTTTCCACGTCTGAAGGCAGGGCGCGGAAATTGCCTGCGGCGGTTTGTTTCAACGCGCCGTCCGGGGAAAAGACGGCGGAGACGTCTCTGAAGTGGGCAAAAGCGGTCATACCGTAAACGAAGGAAAGAGAGGAGAGGAGCTTTTCGTCGAGCGCAGTCATATTGCGCTCGTCGAAGATCTGAACGCTTTTGCAGTCGGAGAGAACGAGCGCGCGCCAAAGTTCCGGATACTCGAAGTCGCGCCCGACGAGCAAGCCTGAGCGCCCTTCGTCAAGGTCGTAACAGCGCAGGGAGTTGCCTTCTGAAAAACCGGCGCGCGGGGATATGCGGTCGCTGACCCCGAGCAGCTTTCCTTTGCCGAAAGCGATGACGCTGTCGTAGCGGTCGTCGTCAATCGTAGCGCGAACGGCGCAGAACACGAACGAGCGGGTAGCCGCGGAAAGGCGCAGTAGGGTGGAGACTGTTCTTTGATCGCCGTCCAGCTCCTTGCGCATGTCAAGTCTGCCAACGACGGAGCGGTGCAGACATATCACGTCGCCGCGCTTTGCGTGCGCGAACGCTTGCCCGAGAGCCTGTTCGGGCGGAATCAGGGAAATACAGTAAAGCACGTTTACAATATATGCCGGAAAAACAAATTCCGCCCCTTTCGAGGCGGAACGTTTTATTTACGGAGTCCCGAAGGAGAGTTTATGAGTTCAAACAAAGAAGAAGTGTTATTTGCGTGAGAGAGAGACTCCGATATTTAGTTGTAGGCTTGTTTGTTTTTGTAAGCTCATTATATTGCCGTCCGATTAAAAGAACGTGAAAGAAAACGCTCTGAACGTAATCTTTATGTAAAGTCAAACGCCACCGTAAAAGAGGCGGCGCATACGGTCAGACGATTTTTCAATCGAGAGATACAGACACTGTTCCCGACGAGCCATAGAACTCGCACGATATTCTCAGATAATAAAATTTTGCCGTCGAAGCCGGCGAGACGATCGTCGCGGCAGAAAAGCCTGAAGTAAATTTTAGTGAAGAGGAATAAGGGTTTTCATATAGGGTAAGCGATATGCTGAGGGTATCGTTGCTTTGGACCAATGCAGAGACGGTGGCGTCCGTATGCGCAAGGAATTCCACCCAGAAATCTTCGCCGTTTCTTACGTTGAAGCTTTTGGATTGGTTTGCGGACATAACCACGGCAGAGTTGGCTGACGTGTGTTCAGAGAAGTCATTGTCGGCATTGATTGCGTTTGAAATGACGGGAATCATAAGGCAGAGAACTAAGGTCAGAAGTAGTACGATTGCCGTGATTAAAGCAACGATGTTTGCGGTTGTTCCGTAAGGCTGCGTTTCCCGGGATTTTTTCTCTGTCATTTCATCGAAAAGAAAAGCGTGAAAATTTATTCCGCCAAGGCTGTATACGTACCCGAAACAATTGATCAGAAAATGGACGGCGAAAAAGCCCGTGCTGATCAGCGCGCCGACCATCCTGAAGATGAAAACGAACGGATAACCTATGGTAAAAATGAAAAGCTGGACCAGAGGCTGATCGTGCTCTTTTTTCATCGTTCCGACAAGAAAATCGGCAGGAGAAACCGTCATTTTATATAAAAACAAAAGGACGTAGAAAACCGCCGCCAGAAGGAGCGTCGCAATCAGAAGCGGAGAAAGCGCGATTCCGAGAATTATCGCGGGTGCGGGTCTGAGTCTGCGGTAATTGCCAAATTCGAATATTTCAGCTATCGTATCTGAAGTTTTTTTGTAAAAAGTGGTCTGAGACCTGGATTATTCAGAGTCTGTTGTCTTTGTGCAGACAGACTTGTCAACGTGTTCGCAACTATTGTCCGGACTTTCTTCTAAGCTTGCGACTTGTGGCGACGTTTCGGATTCTACGTTAGAGAGGTTCTTTTCTTCTTCACTCATAACACACCTGTTGGTTATAATAATGAGATTATAATATCCGGTATGGAATTTGTCAACAAGAACCATAAAAAAGCCCACCGTTTTCACGGTGGGCGGTGAGTTTACTAGAGGGAGATAAGAGGAGTGTTTTTAATAGGTGTTTGGAAGAAGTCTTTTATGTTTTGTGCTCCGGCTCTAGTATGGGGGTTGTCCTTTTTTGTACCTTCATTATATCTTCGCTTGATTAAAGGAGTGTTAAAAAACCAAAAAATCGAAAATTTTCAAAAAAACCGGAAAAACGCTTGTCCGTCGGGAAGAAAAAACATACTACTGCGCGCATGCGCGAGGCGCGTAAACGCGTGCATATCCTTTTGATTATCGCGCGTTTTAATCGTGCTTTAATCAAAAGGAAATATATTTTATTAGAAAAGATCAAAAAAACAGCCGTTATGCGAGCTGACGCGAAAAATTTGTGGTATAATCGGCTTAGAGGTGCTTATGAAAATTCTGCTTGTTGAGGACGAAGTTCAGATGTCTGAAGCCATTGCCGGGCTTCTCAGGAAAAACAAATATCTCGTCGAATGTGCTTTCGACGGCGAAGAAGGTCTGCAGATGGGCATGGTGGGAGATTACGACGTCATCATCATGGACATAATGATGCCTGTCATCGACGGCTACGAAGTGGTCAGACTTTTGCGCAAAAGGGGCATCACCACTCCGATTATCATGTTGACCGCGTTGTCTTCGGTTGACGACAAAGTGAAGGGTCTCGATATCGGCGCGGACGACTACATGACCAAGCCGTTCTCGATAGACGAGCTTGAAGCCCGTCTGCGCGCGATCGCGAGAAGACGCGGTCAGGCAGTCGCGGACAACAACATCAAGGTGGGCAACGTCACTCTGAACATCAAGGAGTTCACGCTGTCTGCGGGCGGAAAAAGCGTTGCGCTGTCAGGCAAGGAGTACGAGCTTGCGTTCTGTTTCTTCTCCAATCCTAGCGCGGTATTCACCAAGGACGAGCTGATAAACAAAGTCTGGGGCTTCGAGTGTGATTTTGAGTCAAACAACCTTGAAGTTTACATTTCGTTTCTGCGCAAAAAGCTCACTTTTCTCGACCCCGACGTCACGATATCGTCTGTCAGGGGCGTAGGTTACAAACTGGTATGCAAGGGCGCAAATGGATAAGGTTTTAAATCAGTTAAAACGCAGATTCATCATTGTATTCATGATCGTGGGCGGGGCGTTTCTGCTTCTCGCTTACGGTTCCATTTTTGTCGTCAACGTCACTCAGACCGTGGGCGCGATAGACAAGGAACTGAGCGGGGTGCTGGACAAGGCTCCGTTGCCGTTCGAGGACAAGGACAGCTGGCTGCAACGCTCGGATTGCGTGATCCTGGTCAGGCAGGAAGACAATATCACTGTCTACAATGCGGATTCAATAGACGAAGAGACTGTCGAAAGGATCGTGGAAAAGACGGTCGTGAGAGACGAGGAAGGTTTCAGCATTGACGGCAGTTATTACAAAGCGACCAAGCGCAACGTGCTCGGCAACGATGTTACCGTGTATGCGGTGTACGACTGGACGGCAGACAGGGAGGACCTGGCTGAAGCGGGCGTGGTGACCGGGCTTGTATACTTCTTTTGCCTTGTGCTTTTGTTTATATTCGGAAACATGGTGGCGAAACAGGTTGTCGAGCCGGTCAGGAATTCTTACGAACAGCAGAAAAAACTCGTGGCAGACGCTTCGCACGAGCTAAAGACTCCGATCGCCATAATAGGGGCAAATCTGTCGCTGATATCGAGCGAGCCGGATTCTACGGTAAAGCAGAACGAACACTGGTTCAGGAACATTGAATCTCAGCTGGGCAGGATGAGCGCGCTTATCGCCGACATGCTCGAACTGCACAGGGCGGACGACGCGAGAAGCAAGCCCAAGACGGAAGAGGACGTTTCCGGGATGCTGGACGGAGTGTTGCTTTCTTTTGAGGCGAGATGTTTTGAAAAGAACGTAAATCTCACACAGGATCTTCAGCCGGAAGTAAAAACGCTTTGCATAAAGCAGAACATCGAGCGCCTTTACGCGATAATGATGGACAACGCGCTCAAGTATACTCCCGAAGGCGGCAGGATAGAGGTAAAGCTCAGAAGCGACAAGAAAAACGCCGTCATCAACTTTACCAATTACGGCGTGGGGATCAGCAAGGAGCATCTGTCCAGAATATTCGACCGTTTCTACCGCGTAGACAACGCGCGTACTCAGAGTCAGCAGGGCAACAGCTTCGGACTGGGGCTCAGCCTGGCGAAGTCCATAGTCCTCGATCACGACGGCACGATCACGTGTGACAGCGACGGATCGACTTTTGTGGATTTCAGAATAGAACTTCCGCTCAGGCAGGGGAATAAGAAAAAGGCGTCTTCGGGCGAAAAGAAAGAGAAGGAAGGCGGAGAAAAAGACTGACCATGCGAACAGAACTCAACAAAGAGGGGCGACGAGCCTCTCTTTTTTCGGTCGGGTATACGTTTTTCGGGACGGTCTTGAAATGCCGTGGAATCCGTAGTATAATAATTAAGCGGCTGAAGGGACGAAACGCGTTATCCGAAGGGTGAGAACGGTTCCTGTAAAGGCGGCAAAGGAGAAAAACATGTTCAATTTTTATATTCCGACAAGACTGATCTTCGGCGCGGGCGCGCTGGAAAAACTGAGCAAATGGGCAAACCTCGGCAACAAAGCGCTTGTCGTGGTCAGCAACGGTAAATCCACCAAGGTCAACGGCTATCTTGACAGAACGACGGCGCAGCTTGAAAAGGCGGGCGTGAAATGGGCGCTTTTCGACGAGATAGAGCCAAACCCGCTGAAAGCAACCGTTGAAAGAGGCGCGCTGGCGGCGAGAGAGAACGGTTGCGATTTTATAGTCGCGCTGGGCGGCGGCAGCGTTATGGACGCGAGCAAGGCGATAGCTTCAATGGCGACCAACGACGGCGACCTGTGGGATTACGTGTGCGGCGGCACGGGCAAAGGGAAGCCTCTTCTCAACGCTCCGCTTCCGATAATAGCGATAACCACGACTGCGGGGACAGGCTCAGAAGTGGACGAGTACGGCGTAATCACGAACCCGGAAACGCACGAAAAGATAGGTTTCGGCGGAGACGTGAGGCTTTTCCCGGTCGTCGCGATCGTGGACCCCGAGCTTATGACCACCGTGCCGCCCGGGTATACCGCATACCAGGGGTTCGACGCGCTGTTCCACAGTACGGAAACGTATATCTGCAAGGGCGCGAACGAGATGAGCGACATGGTGTCTTCTACCGCGATAAAGAACATCGGCGCAAACCTTGCTAAGGCGGTGAACGACGGCAAGGACATAAAGGCGCGCACCGCCGTCGCGTGGGCTAACACGATGAGCGGCTACGCGATGGTCATCGGCGGCTGTACGAGCGAACATTCACTCGAGCACGCGATGAGCGCATATCACCAGGATCTGCCGCACGGCGCGGGTCTGATCATGATAAGCCTCGCGTACTACAAGCATTTCATAGACGCGCACGTATGCGACGACCGCTTTGTGGATATGGCGAAATGGCTGGGAAAGAGCGATGCGACAAAGGCTGAAGATTTCCTTACCGCGCTTGCGGATCTTCAGAAGGCGTGCGGAGTGTACGGGCTGAAGATGTCGGATTACGGCATAAAAAAGGAAGAGTTCGCAGTGCTTGCGGACAATGCGCGTTCGGCGATGGGAGGTTTGTTTACGAGAGACAGGAAAGAGCTTTCCGCAAAAGATTGCATAGAGATATACGAAAGGTCTTATCTCTGAGACGGCGCTCAGGCGCGCGCACAACGGATTTTCCGGCGGCGCATTGATGAAAAGCTCCGATAAAAGAGTTTTTAATAATAGAGTGAAAATAAAAAAACGGGGGAGCGTGTCCCTCGTTTTTTTCGGCATTCAGCCGCGTTTCAGGCAAGCCCTGTCCTGGCAAGATAAGGCTGAAGCCTTTCAAGATTGCCGGATACGATCTCTCCGTTCGCGGCACGCTCTCTGAATTCGTTGCCTGAGACCCAGACGTACCCCGACGTTTCGCCCGGCTGAAGCGTGACCGAGTTTTTGTCGCAATCAGTTTCGCAGAGAAAAACGAAATAGATTGTCCTGGTTTTGTCGCTTGCCACTCTGGTTATCTGTTCCAGTTTGTCTGCGACGATCCCCGTTTCTTCCCTGAGTTCGCGTTTTGCGCACGCGATCTTGTCTTCCCCCTTCAGGGCAGACCCGCCGGCGCTGGCTTCGTACATGCCGGGAAAGGTCTTCTTTGCCGCGTCGCGTTGCATCAGCAGGTAAGATCCGTCGTCGTGACGCACCAGTATCTCGCAGACAAGGTGGTAAAGCCCTTTCGGGATCCTGCAACCGCGGATCAGGGTAATATCAGCTTTGGAGCCGTCTTTAAAATAGCCGTCCCACAGTTCCATATGAACCTCCTTGTAGTATAGAAAAGAAAAACTTTAATGTATATTATCCACTAAGTTTTAAAAAACGCAAACGTTTTGTGTCAAATTAATGTAAAAAATAAGTAAAATCCGCACTACGGTTTTGTATAAAATGTCAATAAAATCTCATTTGAAAAGGCAGATTTTTAATAAAACAAAACATATATAACTGAATAATATGATCAAAACGGATAAAAGCTCAGCTTAATCGGATTATGGACGATACGGTAAAATTGAGACGAAATCAAGTAAAACGTCCGGTTCAGACCGCCGGCGAACCCGAAAACGAGAGAGAAAACGTCGACGGGTCAGGCGCTTCGCCGTTTTTCAAAAGACGTAAAAAATATTCGTGAAGCGAGAGAGAGGACTTTACGGAGTTTTCAAATATTTCGGGATAAGAAAAGTTTACCGTATTTTCCGCGCCGACGTACTCGGGATATGAGCGTTTTTCAAGGTTGAGAAAATCGTAAGAAGGCTCGTTTTTATCAGGCAGGAAAAAGCCGGTGATATATGCGGGATAGCCGAGTTTTTTTGCGGCGAAACGGAGAACCGCGCAAGGCAGGGAGTGCGGTTTCAGGAAAACGCGCTGATAGCGGTACATCCTCGACGGCAGTTTCAGGAGCAATCTGTAAGGCACTTCGGTTCCGAAGACCTTGTTCACCGCGCCCGTCCATACGTCGGCGAGACTTTTCGCGGCTCGCTTCGTCGTGGGGAGCATGCTTTTCAGAGAACAGGTATTTTCCGCGGCGAGTTTTTTCATTTCGCAGTCTATCCGCGTTTCAAGCATCATATGCAGACATTTGTAGAGGTGAGGCGGATATACCGCCGTCAGCCTTTCTTTCGCTTCGTACACCACATAGGGATGTATCGCGCTGTCCAGCGCGTAATGAGTCAGAAGCCCGAGAGTGTAGGCGAGCGGTTCGGGTCTGTTTTCTTCCCGGCAGTAGTTCAGCGCGGCGGCGAAAAGCTGCGCCGTTTTCTCTCTGTGCGTGCGCGCGCCGTAGCCTTTGAACAGCCCGAACGCGTAAAAGAGCAGGTCTCCGCCCTGCGCGCCCAGAATAAAACAGTCCGCGTATTTTCTTATCACGGAGTCTGCCGGGCTTTTTTCTATGACCGCTTTTGCGGCGAGATAATGAGAAATGTAAGACGCCATGAAAATAGTATAACAGAAATGTCGCGGGCATAGCAACTCAAGGACAAAAACAGATAAAATACGGCAGGATATCTTTTTCAGGCGCGTTAAAACGGCGCGATACCGTATGCGGGCAGAAATAAAGCGCATTGCCCGTACCGTTAAAATCGGCGGTATTGACAAAAAAGAGAGATGCGGTATAATTTAATTAAGATGAATAAATGTCAGCCGGTTTTTCGGAATTGTAGCCGCAGAGGAGAGCAGTTGTTTCTTTCTGATCAAAACGGACCGTCAGGGTTTCGGAAACAACGTAAATGAGATGCGGCGAAAAGTCGCAATATGCTTTTGAGGAGTGTAAACATGAAAGGCGACGGCAGAAAGACGACAAAAAATTTGGTAATAATTCTCGTACCCGTGTTGATTATATGCGTTATTTTGCTTTGTTTTCCGGTTGCTTCGGCAAGCGTGGTGTCAGAGGGCAGGAGCGGCGCGCAGGTCGGAGAACTGTATGTTTACGGCAAAGAAGGTTTTGAATCCGAATACGTGAAAATAACCGTAGATCTTCAGACTACGCCTCTGGGCAAGGACGGGAATTATGACCAAAGTTATGACGGAAGAGCGAGGCTGGAGACTTCGCTTTACAATCCGTCCGACAGCGCTTCCACGACCACGATCTATTTTTCCGAGGGCGCGCCGGGCTACGGCGATTTGTCCAAGGACCGCAAGGTCAGTCTCGGGGATGAAGTTCTTGCTCAGCAAAAAGCGTACGTTCTTGGTTTCAGAGGGGCTCCGATCTCTGAGAAATATATGGACGCAGTGACCGGCGTTTTCGATCCGGACGGGGCAATATCCCCTGACGAAAAAGTTTACGTCTACGAATATTATCTTTCTTTTCCCGAAGACGAAGAAATAATACTCTTTCTTAACGGCTACGACGGGGATTTCCCCGTGGTAGCACAAGGCGCGGAAAAAGTCAATTACGTTGTCGGCGAATCACGCTTCGGATTTTATTCGGTCAGACCTGAAGAGAAGAGACTGCTGACCGTTGCGAGCGTGGGCAGACCTCTCGACGGCGCTGTCTGGAAGGCGGCGAAGAGTTACGGCGACGCCGCAAAAGGGGAATATTACGACTCCGGGATCACTCAGCGCAGCTCAAGCGAAACGTCGTATAAGGACTATGTGAAAGGCAGGCTTTACTGCCCGGAAGAAGGAAAAGAAAACCTTTACGCCTGCGTCACCGCAAGACTCGCCGGGGCTGATTTCGTGGATGAGGACGACCTGTTCGCCAGCCGCGCGTATACCTGCATAAGCATTGTGAACGTCACGATCCCGGCGGGGGAAAGAAGAGTGTTGACCGTGGACGAAAGGTTCTTCCCGGGCATAATGAAAAATTATTCTCCGCCCGTATACGTGCTTGAAACGGCGGTCCCGTTTAACAATTACGGCGACCCGGATTTCTATATCGAAACGACGATCAACACGTCGCTTTACATCAACGATTCCGATCGGACGCTGAAAAAATCGGGCGCGTCTTATACGTTCCGCTCAGAGAAATTCTCCACGGCGGATATGACAGTATACCTTTGCGCCTCAAAAGAGCCTGACAGCGTTCCGTCTGAAGGGCAGGCGGCGTTTCTCACGTTGATCTACATGATGATGGCTTCGCCTGCGGTGGCGGCGGTCGTGATCGTCGTGCTGATAGTCCTTGTCGTCCTGCTCGCGGTGGGAATAACCGCGCTTATTAGGTGGCTGATAAAAACGGCAAAGAAGTCTGAAGACTGACCGGAGTATTCTGCCTGGTGCGCTGACAAAGACGCGGCAAACGCCGCGTCTTTGTCGTCTGATAAGACTAAACCGTATATTTGCGCGCTTGCGGTTTCATTCATTACAGTGTATAATATAATATATGCGCGAAAATCTTATAGGCGCGGACGGAGAAAAACTCCTTTCGCGTTTTGACAGACTTGCCGTTGCGGTGAGCGGCGGCAGAGACAGCATGGCACTGCTGGACTGGTTTGCGACGTCGGGGAAATACGGCGGCGGTTTTTTCGTTGTACACGTAAATCACAATCTGCGCGGGCAGAACTCGGACGCGGACTGTGCCTTGGTAAAGGAATATTGCGACGGCAAAGGCATAGAACTTCTCGTGTACAGCGAGGACGTGAAGGGCTTTTGCGAAAAATACGGCTACGGTCTCGAGCAGGGCGCAAGGCTCGTCAGGAGAAAGATTTTTTCCGACATCGTAAAAAGCGGCAGGGCGCAGAGAGTGGTCACTGCGCACCATTTGCAGGATTTTTCCGAAAGTGTGCTTATGCACGTGTTCCGCGGCAGCGGCATCGACGGGCTTTGCGGGATAAAAGAGGACGACGGCATGTTGATCAGACCTTTGCTTCAAACCGACAGGACCGAGATCGAGCGGTACGTCGCAAACCGAGGCGTAAAGTACCGCGACGACGAAAGCAATTCCGATACCGCGTATACCCGCAATTTCTTGCGGAACGAAGTGCTTCCGCTGATAAAGAAAAGGTACCCCAATCTGGACGGCTCGCTTTCCGCGCTGGCGAGGCAGGCGGGATACGCCGGCTCGTATATTTACGGGGAGAGCGCGTCTCCCGAACTTGCCGACGGCGAAGCGGTGCTGGATGCCGGCGCGCTGGATCAGCCCGAAGCGGTCGCGTCAAGCAGTATATTCAAAGCGCTCGGACTTATCGGCGCGAGAGTGGACTGCGAGTGCGTGCATATCGAGGCGGTGAAGTCGCTGAAAGACAAAAAATCAGGCGCCCGTGTTTGTCTTCCGCATTTTGTGGAAGTAGAGAGACACAAAGATAAGCTTTATTTTTACCGCAAAGAGGAAAAAGACGAAGGAGTTTATCCTTTCGGAGAAGAGGTTTGCCGTATGGGCGGATACGACGTTTCTGTGACCGCGGAAAAAGGAGATCTGACCTTTGATCGCGACAAGATCCCCGAAGGCGCGGTGATAAGGACAAGGCGCGACGGCGACAGGTTCAGGAAGTTCGGCGGCGGCGAAAAATCGCTGGGCGATTATTTCACGGATAAGGGAATACCTCTGCACAGGAGAGACAACGTACCGCTCGTCGCTGTCGGCAGCGAAGTCCTGATTGTCTGCGGCGTGGAGATATCCGACCGCGTAAAAGTTGACAAAGATACGAAAAACCAAAGATATATAAGCGTTAGGCGGAGGGTAACGCCGGGCGCGACAACGGAGTGAACATGTATTACGACAACATTGAAAAGGTTCTGGTTTCAAAGGAAAGCATTGAAAAGAGAACGGACGAACTGGCAAAACAGATCACCGAAGATTTCCGCGGCAAGCGGCTGCTCATGGTCTGCGTACTCACCGGCGCGATGGTCTTTTTCGCCGATCTGATCAGGAAGATAGATCTGCCGCTTGAGGTGGACACGATCGTCGCTTCCAGTTACGGCTCCGGCATGACGACCAGCGGAAGCGTCAAGATCTCCAAGGACATCAAGTACGACATATCCGGCAAAAACGTGATCCTTGTCGAGGATATAATAGACACCGGGGTCACTCTCGAGACTCTGACCACTATGCTTGCGACCCGCAATCCGGAAAGCCTGAAAGTCTGCTCCCTTCTTGACAAGCCGTCCAGAAGGAAGGTGGACTTCGAGGGGGATTACGTGGGTTTCAGAATACCCGACGAGTTCGTCGTGGGGTACGGGCTTGACTATGCGGAGAAATACCG
Organism: uncultured Christensenellaceae bacterium; assembly: GCA_944381335.1. The sequence goes on along the minus strand of CALWKT010000089.1, from coordinate 6,523 downwards.
CAACATCCCCGAGGTCTGCACGTTCAGACCGGAGAAATAAGATGAAGATCCCGTCTTCGCTTGAAAAACTCGCGGCGCTTTTTCCGTCGCGGCTGTATCTCGTCGGCGGAGCGGTGCGCGACGCCGTCAGAGGAGTGGAGACGGAAGATTTCGATCTCGCGGGAGCGGCGCGTCCCGACGAGGTAAAGAACGCGCTTTCGGGAAGCATTTTCAAAGTCTGCGACAGTTCTCCCAAACTCGGCACGCTGATCATATCGGGCGGGGGCAACCGCTTTGAGTATACCACGTTCAGGACGGACAGCTATCCCGAGGGGAGCGGAGCGCACAAGCCCGATCAGGTGGTCTTTACGGACGACATAGAACTTGACTGCCGCCGCAGAGACTTCAGGTGCAACGCGATCTATTACGACGTGAAAGAAGGGAAGATCGTGGACCCGCTTGACGGAGTGAGCGATACCGGACACGGATTGCTCAGGACGACGCGCAGTGCGGAAGAAGTCTTTTCGGAAGACGGACTCAGGATAATGCGGCTTATCCGTTTCGTATCCGTTCTGGGGTTTGCTCCGGACAGGGAAGCGGTGCGCGCCGCGAAAGAACTTTCAGGAAGGCTCAGGGACGTTTCCTGCGAGAGGATAAGGGACGAACTGGACAAGATCCTTTCCGGAGACAACGTGGTCGAAGCGCTCGAACTCGCGCTTTCCGTCGGGGCGCTCGGAGAGATATTGCCTGAGCTTGCCGCCAACGAGGGTCTGGCTCAGCCCGCGCAGTTTCACAGATACGACGCGCTCAGACACGCTTTTCATACGGCAAAATGCGCGAGGAGCGATATAAAACTTGCCGCCCTTCTTCACGACGTGGGCAAAGCCGAGGCGTGGAAGAGAGACGGCAACATGCACAATCATGCCGAATACGGAGCGGTTCAGGCAAAGCTGATCGCGCAGAGGCTCAGATATCCCAACGCCGTCGTCGCCGAAACCGAAACGCTCGTAAGGGAGCATATGTACGACATAAACGCGAACGCCGGCGTCAACAAACTCAGGCGTTTCGTGGCAAAAAACCATGCCGTCATAGACAAGCTGATCGCGCTTGTCCGCGCGGACAGCAAAGGAACGGGGCTGTTCGACGATTGTCCGAGGGCGGACAGGTTTGAAGCCACTCTCGCGGAGATGAAGAGCAAAAAGATCCCGTTCACGGTCGGAGAACTGGCTGTCAACGGAAACGACGTCAAAAGACTGGGGTTGAAAGGAGAGGAGATCGGCATGGCGCTTTCCTCTCTCCTCAGAGAGTGCATAGACGGCAGGCTGGAAAACGACAGAGAAAAACTGCTGAAAGCGGCGGCGAAGCTGACTTCGGACAAACGCGGTCGCAAGGAGGATTTATGACAATACCCGAAATACTTACAGTGGCGTTTTCCACGGCGGCGTGCGTATTCGCGCTGATCGCGGTGATAGCGTCTTTCAGGAAAAAGAAGGAAAAGGACGATAAAAGCACTGAGGAGATCGTCAACAACATAGGAGACGCGGTCAGTCTTATCAACGCGAACACGCGCACGGAGACGGGCGCGGCGAGAGAGGTGGTCGTCGCGGCGTTCACTTCTGCGAATTCCGCCACGGTAACTTCGCTCGACACTCAGCTCAAGGCTTTCGGAGACAGCATCAGGGATTTCAAGGGCGACGTCAGCCGCGCGCTCGAAGATATGAGGAGGCTTCTCAAGGAGAACGAGGACGCGACGAGGACGGCGTTTTCCGCAAGCCTGGACCAGATGCGCAAAGAGTTCAAGACAAGCGTGGACGACATGAGAAAATCGGTCGCGGAAGATCTGAAGAACGTGCGCGAGGACAACGAAAAACAGCTGACCGAAATGAGAAAGACGGTGGAGGAAAAACTTGCAGAAACTCTGGACACCCGCGTCAAGAACGCTTTCGAGCAGGTGAACAAGAGCCTTGAGTCCGTCCAGCGCAGTTTCGGAGAGATGAAAGAACTGACGGGAAGTGTGCACAACCTTACCCGTGTATTTGCCAACGTAAAGGCAAGAGGAAACTGGGGAGAAGTGTCGCTTGAAAGTCTTCTGGATCAGATACTGACGCCCGACCAGTACGAAAAGCAGTTCATGATCGCGCGTTCTGAAAACACAAGGGTCGACTTTGCCATCGTGATGCCCGGTCAGGGGGGAGAAAAGGTATATCTGCCAATCGACGCGAAATTCCCCGTCACAGACTACGAGAATCTGATCGCCGCGAGCGAGAGAGGGGACGCGCAGGCTGTCGCGGCGGCGAGAAAGCAGCTGCTCGAACGTGTCAGACAGGAAGCGCAGAGCATAAACGCAAAGTACGTGAAGCCGCCCAGGACCACCAATTTCGCAATGCTTTATCTGCCCAACGAAGGACTTTTCGCAGAGGTGATCAGAGATGGCGCGCTGATCGCGGATCTTCAGGCGAAATACCGCGTGAGCGTATGCGGACCGACCACGGTGACCGCGCTGCTCAACAGTCTGCAGATGGGCTTCACTTCGCTCAAGATACAGAAAAAGAGCGCGGAGATCATCAAGCAGATGTCGGGTATAAGAGCGGACTTCGCAAAGTTTACCGAACTTCTCGGCACCGTCAGGAGCCGTGCGGAAAAGGTCATCGGCGCGATAGACGACCTGGACAAACGCAACGATATGATAGGCAAACGCCTTAAAAAAGTGGGCGAGATAGACGGCGGTGAAGTCGCGCTGATAGAGGTCGCCGCAGACAGAGACGCAAACGGGGAGGATACGGAATGAAAGCAGATCTTCACATCCACAGCAAATATTCTGACGGTACGGACGGCGTTGAGGAGATCGTTTTCAAGGCGAAGGCGGCAAGGCTCGGTCTGATCGCGCTGACCGACCACGACACGGTCAAGGGCGTGAAAGAAATATGCGCCGAGGGTCGCAGACAAGGGCTGAGAGTGCTTCCCGGCATAGAGATGAGCACGTATGCGATCTGCGAAGTGCACGTGCTGGGATATAACGTGGACCCCGATTCCGACGAACTGAGCGCAAGGCTGGCGCAGATAGAGGCTCAGCGCACTGAGAGGATAAAAGCAATTCTTTCAAATCTGAAGAAATACAATATAGAGCTGGACGAAAGCAGTATATTCGACAGGTCGGGCACGGTGGGGCGTATGCACATTGCGAAGCAATTGCTTGCGAAAGGCTATTGCCAGACCGTCACGGAAGCGTTCGACCGTTATCTGGGCGAAAGAGGGCTTGCGTACGTGCCGTCGAAAAGGATAACTCCGCTCGAAGGCGTGAAACTCATCAAATCCGCCGGCGGCGTCGCGGTCATAGCTCATCCGCTCCAGTTCCTTCAGAAAGGGATCCTCGGAGATCTGATAGGCGGATTGAAGACTTACGGGCTTGACGGCATCGAGGTCTGGTACCCCACTCACACCACGGAAGACACGGCAAAACTGTACGAGATAGCGAAAAGGGAAAGGCTTGCGGCGACGGGCGGCACGGATTATCACGGCGCGAACAAGAAAGGAGTAGAGCTCGGCGACGTGGATTACACGCCTGACAGGTACGCGCTTGAGAAACTGGGCATTGTCGCGGCAAGGAGACAGCCTGAAAGCCGGCGCGGTGAAAGGCGCCCTTACAGGCAGGACAAGGGCGGAACGCGCTGAGCAAATTCCGGCAAAGCCTGCCGACCGGCGGACTGCCCGGAGATATTTTACAAAGATCAAAAAGCGGCGGAAAGCCGCTTTTTTCATGTCTGCGAAAGGGAAAATTCAGGAAAAAACTGTCAGAAAACGGGCGTAATAAACGGCAGCCCGGGCGCAGACTAAAGACGTATGAGAAAAACGTTTGCGGTCATTATAACAGCCATTGCGCTTTTGCTTGCGCCTTCCGCCTTTTCGGGATACGGCAATTTCCGCGAGGGGGAAGGGCTGACCTGTGTTTCGTTATCAGACAAAAGCGGAGGGCAGGGGGAGGAAAAAGCGGCTTCGGGATATTTTGCGAGAGGCGGAGCCGAAGGGCGAGAAGCCGCTCCGGAAAGGACGGAAAGAAATGAAGAGACGGGCAGAAAAAACGCCGCGCTGATAGCGAGTTATACCACGACGTTTGACAGAAACGTGACTGCGAGAAGCTACAACATCGCGCTCGCCTGCAAGAACTTCTGTTATTACAGAGTGGGGGCGGGAGAGGAATTGTCTTTCAACGGCGTAGTGGGCAGACGCACGGTGGAAAACGGTTACAGGGAAGCCAAAGTGATAGAGAACGGGGAGTACGTTCCCGGCGTCGGGGGAGGCGTGTGCCAGGTCTCGACCACTCTTTACAACGCGTGGATCACGGCGGGTCTCGGGGTGGTCAGCGTACGCGCGCACTCGCTGCCGTCCTCTTACTGCGAAATGTCGAGAGACGCAACGGTTTCCGACTGGATCGACCTGGTGCTTGTCAACGACAGCGGAGCGGACGTCGTGGTCAACGCGACCGTGACGGGGAACAGGGTGAGGTTCGACGTCTACGGGGTGCCGGGAGAATACGTCTACCGCTACGAAAGCAGGCTGATAGAAAAGACCCCGCCGCCCGAACCGGTGCTGGAATACGTGGACTACATCGAGGGAGGGCTTGAGAGCAAGCAGATCTCGCCGGCAAAGAACGGCTATGTGACAGAGCTTGTCATGCACGTATACCTCGGCGGCGACGAGATAGAAAAAAAGACCGTCAGGCGCGACGTTTACAGAGGAGTGGCGGCGAAAGTTCTGGTAAGGAATTCTTACGATTAAAGCGTTTAACAAACACGGGCATGAAAATTATTTGACAATTGCCGGCAGACGAAAAAAGTTTCAGCCTGCCTGAAACCGGGGCGTCGAACGCGCCTTTCGATCACGGCAGAGACAAAAGGGCGGAATAATTTCCGCTCCGTATTATACAATATACCGAACAAACCGTGCGGGGTACGATATGGATCTGTCTTTTTCAACCGGCGGCGCTTTCGGGATCGCCGCAGACGTGCTTTTGCTTGCCGTAGGGCTTATATTGATAATAAAAGGCGGAGATATCTTCGTCGACGCGAGCGTTAACGTCGCCCGCGCGCTCAGAGTGCCGGAAATAATAATCGGCGCGACGGTGGTTTCAGTCGGGACTACGCTCCCTGAGATAATCACTTCCGCGACGTCGGTCGTAAAAGGGATGACTGAAAGCGACGCCGCGCTTACCGCCGGGTACAATTCTCTCGCCGTCGGCAACGCGGTCGGGTCGATGATGTGCAACGCAGGGCTGATCCTCGGCATAGTCATACTTTCAAGACCTCCGCGCGCCGGGAAAGGTTTTGCCGCAAAGGGGATATTCCTCGTTTTCGTCACCGCGCTTCTTGCGGTTTTTTCGGTTACGGGCGGAGAGATATCGCTGTGGGAAGGGATCGTTCTTCTTGCGCTTTTCGTTCTTTTCACCGGTCTGAACATTTACGAAGCGGCGGCTTTCAGGTCTGAAAGTCCGTTGTCCGGCGTTGCCGTAAAAGAGTCCGGCATTGAGCTGCGCAAAAAGGTCAGAGGCAGAGACGTTGCGTTTTTCGTCCTGGGCGCGGCGGCGATCGCGCTCGGCGCGACCCTTCTTGTGGACAACGCGCAGAGCCTCTGCATTGAGGCGGGCATACCTCAGCAACTTATCGGGATAACTGTGGTTGCCGTCGGAACTTCGCTTCCCGAACTCGCCACCGCGCTGACTTCGCTGAGAAAAGGCGCTTCGGATATAGGACTCGGCAATATAATCGGCGCTAACGTGATAAACGCGACTCTGCTTTCAGGGCTGGTCGCCTGCATCACCGGCAGCGCGCTCCCGGTCGACGCCGTCACGGGAAACGTCGCGGTGTGGGTCTCTCTCGCGATAACCGCGATACTTGTCCTGCCCTCTGTTTTTACTGGAAAAACATACAGACCGCAGGGCTTTGCGATGCTTGCGTTATATTTAGGATTTATAGTGTACAATATACTTTGCGTTGTGTTATAATATACGGGTAGAATAATTTCGGCGGACGCGACGTCCGTCACGGAGGGAGAAAATGGATTACAAACAGACTTACGCGACGTGGGTCGAGAACTGTTCCGCAGAGGAAAAGAAAGAGCTTCTCGCGATTGCGGACGACGACAAGGAGATAAAGGAAAGATTCACCTTGCCGCTCGCATTCGGCACGGCGGGAATGAGAGGTACGATCGCGCTCGGCATTTCCAACATGAACGTATACACGGTCGCCCGTGCGACGAAAGGTCTTGCGGATTATGTGAACGGGCTCGGCAGGGCTGAGGCGGAAAGAGGGGTCGTCGTCTCATACGACACCAGACGCATGAGCTTTGAATTCGCATTGATAACGGCGCGCGTACTTGCGGCGAACAAGATAAATGTGAGGCTTTTCGAGGACGTCAGACCGGTGCCTATGTGCAGCTATGCGGTAAGACACACCAACGCGATAGCGGGCGTTATGATAACCGCCAGCCACAATCCCAAAGAATACAACGGCTATAAGGTTTACGGCGAGGACGGCGCGCAGATGTCGCC
>CALWKT010000088.1 GCA_944381335.1 uncultured Christensenellaceae bacterium | reverse complement strand
GGTATTCAACGAGATAGGCGCGCTTATGATGAACATGATCCCCGTCAAGGCGATCGGTGTGGTTGCGGCTGCGATAATATTCCTTATCGGTCACGTGTTCAATATCGGCATCAACGCGCTGGGCGCGTACGTGCACAACTCGAGGCTTCAGTTCGTCGAGTTTTTCGGAAAATTTTATACCGGCGGAGGAGAGCTTTTCCGTCCGCTCGGTTGTGAAATGAAATATTACTATATCCACAATCAGGAGGTAAAAAAGTAATGAACGGAGCGTATATCGCTATTATCGGAGCGGCACTCGCCGCACTGATGGCAGGTTGCGGAAGCGCAATCGGCGTAGGAACCGCAGGACAGGCTGCGGCCGGTGTCACGAGCGAAGACCCGGACAAGTTCGGCAAACTGCTCATTTTGCAGCTTCTGCCCGGTACGCAGGGTATCTACGGACTGATCATCGCGTTCATCGTGTTCATGCAGACGGGACTGCTCGGCGGCGGCGTCAAAGAAATGACGGATATGCAGGGCTGGGCAATGGTCGCGGCTTGCGCGCCGATGGCGATCGTAGGTCTCGTGTCCGCCATCTATCAGGGTAAGTGCGCTGCGGCGTCAATCGCGATGGTCGGCAAGAGAGCCGAGACTTCCGGTAAAGGTCTGCTTCTCACCGTCATGGTCGAGACGTACGCGCTTCTCGCGCTGCTGATCTCCTTCCTCGGCGTATTCTTCATAGCGTAATAAGCGTATGAACGGAAAACAGGCTATAATCGACAAGATCCTGGGCGACGCGAACGCAAAAGCGGAGAGCATCGCTGCGGCGGCGAGCGAAAAAGCCGGAGAGATCGCTTCTCAGGCGGAGAAAGAAGCTCAACGCGTGATCGAGGAAGAAGCGGCGAAGAAAAAAGCCGCTTACGACACCGTGATCGCGAATTCCGCAGTGGTGGCAAATCTCGACTGCAAGAAAGCGCTTCTGACCGCAAAGACGTTGCTGATCGGCAAAGCTTTCGGGCGTGCCGCAGAGCTTCTGCGCGCAGACAAGAAGAAGTATTGCGATCTTGTCGGGAAAATGATCGCGTCGGCGGCGGAAGACGGAGACAAAGTGCGCATCAGCGAGCAGGACAAAGACGTGCTGACAAAAGACTTCGTCGAGAAAGTCGCGAAGAAGTGCAAAGTAAAACTGACTTTGGACAAGGAATACGCGCCGATCACCGGCGGCGTTATCCTGATCGGCAAAAACTACGACAAGAATCTGTCACTGGACCTTGAACTCGAGACTCTCAGAGAGGAATGCGAGAGCGAGGTGTCCGGGATCCTTTTCGGGGAGTAAAAGCGTATGGCAAACAAATCGACCGTATATTCCAACGCCCGCGTAAGGGTAATGGAAAACACCTTTCTCAATCAGGAGAAGTTCAACAGGCTCGTTTACAGCGAAAGCGTGGACGAGGCGTTGAGGGTGCTTGCCGAATCCAATTACGGCGGCGGTGCGATTGCCGAAAACGGGGATTACGAGAAGATCCTGCGCGCCGAGGAGGACAAGGTCAGCGCGTTTATGGCAGAATCCATGCCCGAAGGCTGCGGCATGGAAAGCTTCCTGATGAAACAGGACTACCACAACGCAAAAGCCTTGACGAAAGCCAAATATATGCGCCTCGATGACGCGGATTTCATGCTTGCTCCGGAAGGCACCGTGGATATCGCCTTGCTCAAAGAAAGCGTATACAGCGACACCTACAACAGGCTGCCGGCGCTGATGGCGAAGGCGCTTTCAGACGTGGATCTTGCGCGTGCAAACGGCGACAAGAGCCCGAGAACGATCGACGTGATCCTGGACAAGGCTTGTTACGCGGACATTCTCAGAGTCGCAAAGGCAGGCAAGCAGAAGACGATAATCCGTTACTGGACGGCGGTCGTGGATTTTGCGAATATAACGACGTTTATCCGTTCGAGAAAAGAAGGAGAGGAGCTGAGGTCGTTCAGAAAAGCCTATATTGAAGGCGGAGAGATCTCTCTTTCGGCGTACGAAAGCGCGTTTGACGCGACGGACGAAGCGGTTCAGGAAAAGTTCAGGTACACTTCGTACGGCAAGATCGTATACGAGGCTTTCTCGGGCGAGGCAAACGCAATGGTTGCTTTCGAGAGGGCGCAGGACAACTACCTGCTGGACATCTTCAAGAGAGACCGCACGGACATCTTCTCAACAAGTCCTCTCGCTGGGTACTACGTCGCAAAGAAACAGGAAATCAAGGTCGTGAGGATGATTCTCATCTGCGTGAAGAATCACGTCGACACGACGCAAATAAAAGCAAGGCTGAGGGACTATTATGCGTGAAGGTAAAATTGCCGTAATAGGCGACAGGGATCTGATACTCGCGTTCAAGGCGATCGGGATGGAGGTATTCGCCGCCACCGACGTCGAGCAGTGCGAAAATCTGATCAAAAAACTTGCGAAAACGCATGCGGTGATATTCATCACGGAAGACTATGCCAAGGCGTGCGAACACGTGATAAGCCGCTATAAAAGCACCGCATATCCTGCGATCGTGCCCATTCCGTCCGGAGAGGGAAGCACGGGATACGGTATGGAAAATATAAAAAGAGATGTCGAAAAGGCTGTCGGCACGGATATATTGTTTAATAAGGAAGACTGATTATGCAAGAAACAGGAAAGATTGTAAAGGTCGCCGGACCGCTTATCGTCGCTGAAGGACTCAAGAACTGCAAGATGTTCGACGTCGTGAGAGTCAGCGACAAAAACCTCATCGGCGAAATAATCGAACTCAGAGGAGACAGGGCGTCCATTCAGGTTTACGAAGAGACTGGCGGTCTCGGTACGGGCGAGGACGTGGTTTCCACCAACGAACCTCTTTCCGTAGAGTTGGGTCCCGGCATAATAGAGGGAATCTACGACGGTATTCAGAGACCGCTGAATAAGCTCGTCGAAGCGACGGGAGACCGTATCGCAAGAGGTGTGAGCATGTCCGCTCTCGACAGAGAGAAGAAGTGGAAGTTCGTGCCCCGGGTCGCTAAGGGAGACAAGGTGTCTGCCGGAGACATAATCGGTACGGTTCAGGAAAACAAGGTCGTCGAGCACCGCATCATGGTGCCGTTCGGCGTCGAAGGTACGGTTTCAAAGATATCCGAAGGCGAATTTACGATCGACGAGGTCGTCTGCGTCGTAAAAACGGCAAAGGGCGATAAAAAGCTGACCATGACCCAGAAGTGGCCGGTCAGAAAGGGCAGACCTTACAAGACAAAGATGTCTCCCGTGACTCCGCTCGTTACCGGTCAGAGAGTCATAGACACCTTCTTCCCGGTCGCAAAGGGCGGCGCGGCTTGTATCCCCGGACCTTTCGGCAGCGGAAAGACGGTCGTTCAGCATCAGCTTGCGAAGTGGGCTGACGCGGATATAATCGTATACGTAGGTTGCGGCGAGCGCGGCAACGAAATGACGGACGTTCTGAACGAATTCCCCGAACTCGTGGATCCGACCACCGGCGAACCTCTGATGAAACGCACCGTGCTTATCGCGAACACTTCGGATATGCCTGTCGCGGCTCGTGAAGCTTCCATCTACACCGGTATCACGATAGCGGAATATTTCCGCGACATGGGCTACAACGTGGCTATTATGGCAGACTCCTCGTCGCGCTGGGCGGAAGCGCTCCGCGAAATGTCGGGTCGCCTTGAAGAAATGCCGGGCGAAGAAGGCTACCCGGCGTATCTGTCTTCGAGGCTTGCCGAATATTACGAAAGAGCAGGCATTGTCAAGACTCTCGGGTCTGACGACAGAACGGGATCTATAACCGCAATCTCTGCGGTTTCGCCTCCCGGCGGCGACCTTTCCGAGCCCGTTTCGCAGGCGACGCTCCGCATAGTCAAGGTCTTCTGGGGGCTCAGCGCTTCGCTGGCGTACAGAAGGCACTTCCCGGCGATAGACTGGATCCAGTCCTATTCTCTGTACGGAGACAGCATGGGAGACTGGTACAAGGAAAACGTTGACCAGGAGTGGGAAGAAAACCGCGCAAAGGCGCTCAGGATCCTTCAGGAAGAAGCTCAGCTGGAAGAGATCGTCAGGCTTGTCGGTATGGACGCGCTTTCGTACAGCGACCGCCTCACGATGGAGACCGCAAAGTCTCTCCGTGAAGACTATCTGCATCAGGACGCATTCCACGAGGTGGACACGTACGCGAGCCTTAAGAAACAGTTCATGATGCTCAAACTTATACTCGAATGTGACAAATACAGCCGCGAAGCGCTCGCCAAGGACGTCGACCTCGACGATATACTCAAAATCGGCGCGCGTGAAATGATCGGCAGAATAAAATATATCCCTGAATCCGAACTGTCCAGAATCGAACAGGTCGGCAAACAGATGAGACAGCAACTCAACGCGCTGTCCTCGCAGGAATAAGGGGGAGAATATGCTCAAAGAATACAAGTCAATAAAAGAAATCGTCGGACCGCTCATGCTCGTCAGCGGCGTATCCGGCGTCAAGTACGACGAACTCGTGGAGATCAGCGGTCAGGACGGCAGCGTCCGCCGCGGAAAGGTGCTGGAAGTCAACGGCGACAACGCGCTCGTTCAGCTTTTCGAAGGTTCGCAGGGCATTCAGATGTCCACTTCAAAAGCAAGATTTCTGGGAAGGAGCCTTGAACTGGGCGTTTCCGAAGACATGCTCGGCAGAGTTATCGACGGTCTCGGCAACCCCAAAGACGGCGGCGCGGCGATAATCCCCGAAAAAAGAGTGGATATCAACGGACAGCCTATAAACCCCGCGGCACGCGATTATCCGGACGAATTCATTCAGACGGGCGTTTCCGCGATAGACGGGCTGAATACTCTCGTCAGAGGTCAGAAGCTTCCTGTGTTCTCCGCGTCCGGTCTTCCGCACGCTCAGCTTGCCGCTCAGATAGCAAGACAGGCTAAGGTTCTCGGTAAGGACAGCAAGTTCGCGGTCGTGTTCGCCGCGATCGGCATAACCTACGAAGAAGCGGAATTCTTCATGCAGGACTTCAGGCGTACGGGCGCGATAGAAAGAGCGGTCATGTTCGTCAATCTTGCAAACGACCCCGCAGTCGAAAGAATTGCGACGCCGAGAATGGCGCTTACCGCGGCGGAATATCTTGCGTTTGAAAAAGGAATGCACGTGCTGGTCATCATGACGGATATCACCAACTACTGCGAAGCGCTGAGAGAGGTCTCAGCGGCGCGTAAAGAGGTCCCCGGCAGACGCGGTTACCCCGGCTATCTGTATACCGACCTTGCGACGATATACGAAAGAGCGGGCAGAATAAAGGGAAAGGAGGGAAGCATTACCCAGATCCCCATCCTGACAATGCCGGAAGACGACAAGACCCACCCGATCCCGGACCTTACCGGTTACATCACCGAAGGGCAGATCATACTTTCGAGAGAACTTTACAAGAAGGGCATCAATCCGCCCATCGACGTTCTGCCGTCGCTGTCCCGTCTCAAGAACAAGGGCATAGGTAAGAACAAGACGAGAGAAGATCACCCGGATTCAATGAACCAGCTGTTCGCGGCGTACGCGCAGGGCAAGGAAGCGAAAGAACTTTCCGCGATCCTGGGCGACGCGGCGCTGACCCCGGTAGACCGCAAATACGCGGAATTTGCAGAGGCTTTCGAGGAAAGATACGTCAACCAGGGATTTAACGAAAACAGGTCCATCGAAGAGACTTTGCAGATCGGCTGGGAACTTCTTACGATATTGCCCAGAACGGAAATGAAACGTATTTCCGACAAATACCTCGAGCAGTATTACGACAAGATCAGGAAACCCGAAGCGGAAGAATAATTTATGGCTGAGAGACTGAAAGTAAATCCGACAAGAATGGAGTTGAGAAGGCTCAAGGACAGGCTGAAAACGGCTGTCCGTGGTCATAAACTGCTCAAAGACAAGTCGGACGAAATGATAAGACGGTTTATGGAGTACGCCAAGAAGAACAAGGCGCTCAGAGAGGAGGTCGAGGAAGAACTTTCCGAGGCGCTCAGGAGCTTCGTTCTGGCAAAGGCGGTAAGCGACGAGTACGCCATCCAGGAAGCCGTGGTCATGCCGTCTTCGCAGATCACGCTGGAAGCGCAGACGAAAAACGTGATGAGCGTCGTCGTGCCTCAGTTTGAACTCAAAAAGACGCAGGGAGAGGACAAGTATCCGTATTCTTACGGCTCGGTGACCGCTGAACTCGACGGTTCGATCGCGATACTCACGGAGCTCATGCAAAAGCTGGTCAAACTTGCGGAGATCGAAAAGACGTGCAATATGCTTGCCGACGAGATAGAAAAGAACCGCAGGAGAGTCAACGCGCTTGAATACGTGATGATACCTCAGACAGAAGAGACCATTCGTTATATAACGATGAAGCTTGACGAAAACGAAAGAGGCAACACGGTCAGACTGATGAAGATCAAATCTATCCTTGCAGAAAAGCAATGAGAAAAGGAAAACAGAATAATTTCGTGCCGGCGGAAACGCCGGCTTTTTTCTTTGTTTTTAGCGATAAAACGCCCGAAACGAACACGGGCGCCATAATTTTTATACGCGCGTTAATATTGACATAAAAAGACGCGGCGCAAGTAACAAAGTGTCATATCCAAGGCGCAAGGTAAATATGCTTTAATGTACCAAACGGAGGGTTTATGACAAAAAAGATCATCATTGCAGTTTGCGCCGTAATCCTTTGTG
>CALWKT010000087.1 GCA_944381335.1 uncultured Christensenellaceae bacterium | reverse complement strand
TTATAACAGTTACAGGTACATTGTGAAGCTTTACGTTATGTAGTCAGATACAAGAAACAAGGTTTGAAACTGATGCTACCTCAGGCGATGATTTTCAGTGAGTCTTTTTGAAACTACGGCATAAAACCAAAAGGCTTCGCTTGTGAATTGGGCTACTATACGCGACAGCGACAAATGCTCCCGCCACGCGGGCGCCTCAGGCTCTTTTTTTATATCTATACAAATATTACGTTTTGTTCGCATTTCCCTGTTGCAAACATTCGTTCACAATGTTATAATTGTGTTACGGTTTTCAGGAGGAAAAAATGCAGGACTTTTCTCTTTCCCTTTTAAACGGATTGAACGAAGAACAGGCGGAAGCCGTCAAGGCTACCGAAGGATACGTGCGCGTAGTCGCAGGCGCGGGAAGCGGCAAGACTAAAGTGCTGACCACTCGCTACGTTTATATTGCCGGGATGTTGGGCGTCGCTCCCTCCCATATCCTTTCAGTCACGTTTACCAACAAAGCCGCCAACGAAATGAAAAAGCGCATACGCCGCTATATGCCGGACGAAGACGGCGGCTGGATCATGACCTTTCACGGCGCGTGCAACAAGATCCTCAAGGAGGAGATACACCGCCTGCACTACCCGTCCAATTTCATGATCATGGACGAAGAAGACCAGAAATCCCTGCTGAAAAAGATATACGAAGAAAACGGGCTGACGCTCAGAAACCACAGCTACAAAAAATGCCTGGACGCAATAGGAGTGTATAAAGGCAGGTTCGGCTATGTGCCGTTTTTCAGCGACCCTTCGGGGAAAACCGCCGCGCCCGGGCTCGACCGCGCGGACGACAAAGGCTCTTACGATTTCGTGATCAAAAAATATCTGGAACTCCAGCGCAAGAACTATTTCCTCGATTTCGACGACCTGATGTACTTCACTCTGGAGATTTTCTCTCAGTTCGACGACGCGCGCGAAAAATGGCAGAGGCATTTCGAATACATCCAGGTGGATGAGTTTCAGGACGTGTCCAGACCGGAATACTCGTTCGTCACGATACTTTCGGGGATGAACAAAAACCTGTTCGTCGTCGGAGACCCGGATCAGACGATATACACCTGGCGCGGCGCGGACATACGCTTGTTCCTTGACTTCGACAAGGCGTTCGGCGGCACGAAGACGATCGTGCTCAGCAAAAATTACCGCTCAACGCCTGAGATTCTCAGCGTGGGAAATTCCCTGATCAGGCACAACACCGAAAGGCTGAAAAAAGACCTCGTTGCCGTCAGGAACAACGGCATCAGAGTCCGCTATTTCCACGCGCGTACCAGGCAGGAAGAATGTGAGCATATCGCCGAGACCGTCAAGCAACTCAATCAGGAGGGCAAGTCGCTCAGCGATATAGCCGTGCTGTACCGCAGCAATTACATGTCACGTCCGGTAGAGGACGCTTTCCTCAAATACGGGATCCCTTACACGATCTTCAGCGGAGTGGAATTCTATCAGCGCAAGGAGATCAAGGACGCGATCGCATACCTCAGGATGTTCGAGTTCGGCGACGACCTCTCTTTCGAGCGCATAATCAACGTGCCGGCGAGAGGCATCGGCAAAAAACGTATGGCAGCCCTCACATTGCTTGCGCAAAGCGAAAATATCACTCTTTACCAAGCTTTCGCAAAACTTGCAAACTCTCCTCTCTTTGAAAAAACGGGAGCGAAAAAACTGCTTGACACCATTGAAGCCGGCCGCATCCTCGCAAAGGAACCCGACGCCGACGTCACAGACCTTCTCGATTTCGCTCTCAAGAAAAGCGGCTACGAAGAATACCTGATGCTCTGCGGCGACCAGAACAGGCTGGACAACGTGACGGAACTCAAAGCGGCGATCAAGGATTTCGTCGACGACGCCGGAGAACACGTCTCCCTTGCAGAATATCTGACCGCCGTGTCGCTGATCTCCAACGTGGATTCAAAAGACAAGGATCAGACTGTCAAGCTGATGACGGTGCACACCGCAAAAGGTCTCGAGTTTCCGTACGTGTTCGTCTGCTCTCTCAACGAAGGGCTATTTCCCTCCGTAAAGATAGAAAACAAACAGCAGATGGAAGAAGAACGACGCGTCGCCTACGTCGCTTTCACCAGGGCGAAGGACGGGCTTTTTCTGTCCGACTGCGACGGCTTCGACATTCAGACAAGGGGAAGGCTTCTCCCTTCAAGATTTATTTTCAACGTCGACGATTGTCTGCTGGAAAAAAGCGGAGAGATCACGGACGAATACATTCAGCTCGCGCAGGAGTACATACGCGCAAGCGAATACGCCCTTTCTCATCCGTCGGTGCCGGATTTCCGCGTTTATCTGGGCGGAGACAGAGTGCGCCACCCGGTATTCGGAGACGGCACCGTGACCGGAAAACAGAACGGCTGTTATGTCGTTAAATTCGACAGCGGCAACATCAGAACGATCTCCGAAGGCTCCGGCGTGCTTCAGCCGATATAATCTTTAACCTACACGGGCACGAAAAATTTTAATCTGATACGAATTTAAAAAAGCGCGAATCTCCGCGCTTTTTATATGTCTTGCCGCGTCGTATCCGCGCGGCGTCAATCAAGCATATCAGCCGTGATTTGCCGGCATCGTATTCGCTTTCACGCCTTTTCAGCGTTACTCCGACAAAAGTCCGACGAGCCTTTCCGCCGCCGTCTTCGTATCCTCAGGACTTCCGAAAGTGGAGAATCTGAAATAGCCCTCGCCGCAAGATCCGAAGCCCTCTCCCGGGGTGCCGACGATCTGTGCCTTTTCGAGAAGAAAGTCGAAAAATTCCCAGCTGCTCATTCCGCGCGGGCACTTCATCCAGATATACGGCGCGTTCTTGCCGCCGCAATACCATATTCCGAGTTTGTCGAGCGCGTCGGTCAGATATTTAGCGTTTTTCTTGTATACGGCAATGTTTTGTTTTATCTCTTTCTGCCCTTCTTCTGTAAACACTGCCGCCGCTCCCTTTTGCAGGATATACGAAACGCCGTTCGTCTTGGTGGTGCGGTTCCTGACCCACATCGCGTTCAGGTTCATCCCCTCTCTTTCAAGCTCTTTGGGGATCACTGTAGAGCCGCAGCGCGTGCCCGTAAAGCCCGCCGTCTTTGATAGCGAGCATATCTCTATCGCACACGTTCTTGCGCCTTCTATCTCGAAAATGCTGTGCGGCAGGCTCTCGTCT
>CALWKT010000086.1 GCA_944381335.1 uncultured Christensenellaceae bacterium | reverse complement strand
GATCCTCGCATATATACCCGCGCTTCTGATCGCGATCGTGATGCACGCATTTGCTCACGGCATCGTCGCTTACTGGAACGGCGACAACACCGCGAAGCTTGCCGGGAGACTCAACGTCAACCCGGTGAAGCATTTTGACCCGATAGGTTTTCTTATGCTCGCGCTTGTCGGTTTCGGCTGGGCAAAGCCCGTGCCGATCGACCCCAGGCAGTTCAGAGATTACAAAAAGGGGATGATAACGGTTTCGATAGCCGGCGTGCTTTGCAATTTTCTGATCGCGTTTGTTGCTACCGGGCTGTTTGCGCTCTATCTTTTCGCGACGAAAAACGCGGTTCTGAACAGCATGGAGATGTATTCGGCAGGTTATTACGCGTTCTATTATTTCGCGTATCTTCTGCAATACATCGTGCTGATAAATCTGACGCTTATGGCGTTCAATCTGATCCCTGTTTATCCGCTCGACGGATTCAGATTGGTTGAAACGCTTGCGAAACCCGACAACAGGTACGTCGCTTTCAATTACAGATACGGCTCGTTCCTGCTGCTCGGAATACTCGTGCTCAGCACCGTTCTCGGATACATTTCGCCTTATCTCGACGTGTTCGGATTGTATATGAACGCGATCGTGGATATGATGAGCGCAATCTTCAACGCGATCTTCGGGTTGTAAAGTAATATAAGGAGGTCGGGAATGTCCGGTTTTTACGAATATCACGCAAGCGACGTTGTGCCGTTGAAACTGGCGGACTTTGAAGGTTCGCTCGATCTTCTGTGCACGCTGATCAGAGAGCAGAAACTCGACATCATGACCTGCCGTATTTCCGCGGTCACGAATCAGTATCTCGCTTATATGGATCAGATCGACACCGTGGATATGGATCTTGCCAGCGATTTCATGCTTATGGCGGCGACGCTTCTGCAGCTGAAGTCGCGCGCGTTACTTCCGCAGGAAGAAGAGTTCAATGAGGACGACGAGGAATACGATCCTGAAGAAGAACTGCGCCGTCAGGTCATTCTGTACAACATGTTCAAGGATCAGGCGGACAAAATGGCGCGCATAGAGGTGCTCAATCAGTATTACCGCGAGCCTATGTATACTGACGAAGATGCGGACATAGTGATAAAGAGCTTTGACAGGAACAAGCTGATCGAAGCTTACGGGCAGGTTTTTCTGAGGTTCACCAAGGAAGAACAACAGCTTGCAGTCAAAAAGATCAAGAAGGACAAATTCACGGTAAGTGAAAAAATAACGCTGATCTCCAACGTCCTGCAAGAGAAAAAATCCGTAAAATTTTCAGATCTTTACAAAACGGACGCTTCAAGGGTGGAGATCATCACCACGTTCCAGGCTTTGCTCGAACTGATGAAAAAGCAATACCTGACCGCAACGCAGAAAAACTTTTATGAAGACATTGTGCTGACTCTCAATGAGGATGTTGACGGCAAACCGGTGGATCTTGGAGAGCTGACCAAGACGGAGGACAAATATGACGAATAATCTTATACATATCGTGGAGGCGATAATTTTCGCGGCGGGCATGGCGATCAAGCGCTCGGATATTCTTGCAAAATTGCCTGAAGGTACCACGAGAAAGGATCTGAACGACGCGATCAAAGGTCTTGAGCAGAAATATCAGGATCCTTGCGGAATAGTCCTGCTGTCTATCGGGGACAAGGTGCAGTTTGCTTCAAACAAGGAGTACGGCGACATCGTCGCGGCGGCGCTCAAGCCTGTCAAGGAAAGAGAACTTTCGCGCGCGCTTCTTGAAGTCATGTCGATCGTTGCGTACAAACAGCCGGTCACAAGAGGGGAGATCGAGGATATAAGAGGCGGCAGAAGCGCAGACTATGCGATAACGACCCTGCTGAGAGTCGGGCTTATCGAAGCTCACGGCAGAAAGGATACGCCCGGTCGTCCCGTGCTGTATATCACAACCGAACTTTTCCTCAAGCGCTTCGGACTCAGGAACCTCGACGACCTGCCGGATTACAAGGAGATCCTCGACAGACTCGTCGTGCTTGGCAACTACAACAGAGTCAGCGAAGGTCTGTACAGAGAAGTCGACATCGCCGACAGCTTTGAAGAAGCGGAAGAAAAAGCGAAGGAGCAGGAACGCAGACGTCAGCAGATGGAAAGGGAACTGGACGAGTTCATCGATCCCAACGAAAGCCCTGATTTTCTTCAGGGAGAAGAATATTCGTTTGTCGAAGCGGACGAAGGTTATCACAAAGAAGCCGCGGCGGCTGACGACGACGATGACGAAGATCAGGATGAGATCACTGAAGAGATCGCCGAAGAAGAGAGCGGATACGACGATCCTGACGACGAGGAGTGATTTGCCGTCAGATCAACGCATCGGATGCTGAATTATTGACAATTGATAAAAGACGGGGGTTTCCCGTCTTTTTTATTTTACCGTATTTTACTGCTAAAACCCGCGTGCCCTTCGCCAGGCTGTCAGTGAATGAGAGTTCTCGATCAAAAGTCAATTGCAACAATTTTCCTCGTATGACGAAAGCGCGGATTTAAGACGTTCAAGGAAAATTTTCGCCGCCTTTGGCAATTCGCCCTGTTTTTTCCATGCGACGTCCAGATGAGTTTCGAGCTGAGGTTCGAACGGTCTGAAACAGAGCGCGCTGTCTCCCGAAGTATTGATCAGTCTGTCAAGACCCACGGCGTACCCCATGCCTTGTCCGACCATCAGAGAAGCGTTGTAAAGAAGGTTGTATGTCGCAACGACGTTGAGTTCCTGAAGGTTTTTTCCGAACCAGTCAGTTATCGGATTCTTTTTGAAAGAATGAACAGAGAAGATCAGGGGCAGACCTTCAACGTCCTTCGCGGTAACGCACGCTTTTCCGGCAAGCGGAGAGTCCTTCCTCATAAGTACTCCCCACCGGTCGGTGAGAGGCAGTCGCAGAGAATTGTATTTTTTCAGATCAGAAGGTTCGATCAGAACGCCGAAGTCCACAAGACCGTTGTCAAGTTTCTCGATCACGGCGTCTGTATCTCCGCTGAAAAAGTTGAATTTGACGCCTTTATAAAGGTCTGAGACTTCTTTTGCGGCTTTTGCGATTATCTCTACGGCGTGAGATTCGCCGCCGCCTATGCAGACGGTCCCGCAGACCGTTTCGTCATCGGACATCAGCTCGCTGCGCGTCTTGTCCAAAAGCTCGGTTATTTCAGTCGCGCGTTTATAAAGCAATCTGCCGGCTTCGGTCAGCGTCGTGTTTTTATTGCCTCGCACGAGCAGTTTTTGACCCGTTTCTTCTTCAAGCTTGCTCATCTGCCTTGAAAGGTTGGGTTGAGTGACGAAAAGCTTTTCAGCGGCTTTTGAAATACTTCCGTATTCAGCCACAGCTATAAAATATCTGAGTTCTCTTATTTCCATATGTCCGCCTCGCGTTTTACTTCACAAAAGATGTATTGCCATTCAGTGATAATTTTGCGTTAATGATTTGGGAACGCGTATCACCGCAATTCGTGATATATGTTTTATAATACCCCGATTACATATGCTTGTCAATTATGGCAAGCCATAAAATATAAGTATTTGACATAGTAACAAGATGAAAATATAATAAAATCGAGGTGAGATTATGGACAACGCGCAATTTATCGGATATGTTTCTTCAGCTGAAGTGATAACCGCCGGAAGCGAAGCTCACAAGCATATGCATGCGCTTGCCGGGCGTGCGGCAAAAATACTTGCTGACTTCAACTGTTACAGATGCAAGCTGAGCGACGCAGAACTGTTTTCCGAACTGAC
>CALWKT010000085.1 GCA_944381335.1 uncultured Christensenellaceae bacterium | reverse complement strand
GAGGGCAGACCCGTAAAGCTCAGCGAGATAAAGGCGTAAGCAAAACGCAGCGGCGCCGCCGCAAGGCGGAACATGAAGACGAATAATAAAACAGGTTAAAAATTATCCCGTTCGTAAAGGGCGGGATTTTTTGTTATAAAACAGTCGCATGAGGTTTGCGCGTTTTTGATCGCAAATGTATTTTTTGCGATAAGTATTGCGTTTTTTAATATTTTATTTCGTAATCCTGCGTTTTTACCGACACGCAGTTCAAAGCGTATCCGACGTATTTTTCGTCGTCGCAGACGTTTGAAGAATCAAAGGTGAATTCGCGCGTGTGCTTCACGTCGTAAAGCACCTTTTCGCTTTCGGAAAAATCGTTGCCGCTCACGGTTACGCTTTCTGCGAAGTCGTCGCATTTTTCGCTTACCGCCGGCGCGACGCAGATCACCGGAGTGTTGCAATCTGAGAAGCGGTTGCCCGAGATCACCGTATTGCCTACGCGCCCCGAAACGAAGTCCTTCGACGCGTCGCCACCGATGAAGACGCAACTGCCTGTCACCTTTTTGAAATTGTTTCCCTTTACCGTATGGTTTCCTGAGGAGTTGACGCAGATCGCCTTGTTGGGAACGTCGTAAAGAGTGTTGCCTTCAAAGATAAGATCCGCGTTGTTCGCAGAGACGTTCTCAAGCGTTTTACCCGCGACGTCAGAGGGTATCTCGTCTGAGAAGGAGACCGTGAACAGATCGGGATTTATCTTGTCGACCATGCATTTTTCAGCCAGATATCTTCCCGTCTGTACCAGGTCGGGGGTGTCCGCGATCGCCAGCACGTCGCCTTTCTTGCAGAAAGGTATTCCGTAATATTTCGGATTTGCGTAAGCGCACGCGATCGTGTTTGAATCTATCCTGCCGTTTATCCGTGCGTATTGTGCGCCGAGGTTGACGATCTTTCCCAGGCATCCGCTGAAATAACAGCCGGTCACGTTGATCTTGCCCGAGCACTCGAAGAAATCGAAAACGTTGCCCGTGCAGGCGACGCTCTGAGAGGGCTTGGGGCGTACGTCCAGTTTTTCGAAAGTCAGATCTTTGCAGAATTGCGCGACTATGCCCTGTGTATGCATGTACTTGACGTTGCAGTTTCTGAAAGTGACGCCTGAGCAGTTGCTGAGCACGAATCCCGCTTCGTCGCGCAGATTGGTGCGGTAAGAGTAAGAACAGTCGTTTTTGAGCGGGCAGAGCGATTTGAAAGAAAACTTCGCGGTCATCCCGTTTACGTCTTCGCCCAGGATCTCCGCTTTCGTCACCCTTGAGAACACGTCAGCCTGTTCTTTCCCAATGGTGAAAATCGCGTTTCTGTCCGTCTCAGGGCTTCTGACGTAGGTGATTCCTTTTCCGTCCACGGCGATCCTGTTGTTTCCGCAGCAGACGTCGAACCCTGCGCCCGTCGTGACTATGCGCGTGTTCGGCGCGAATCTGACGCAAGCTGAGGTCAGTCCCGTCTTGTAGACGGTAAACTCCGGGCAGCACGGCGTTTCCACGTCGAAGGTGAAATTGGCTATCGTCACGTTTTCGCAGTCTTCGAGAAAGGCGAAAGAACCTTTATCCTTGAGGAGTATTCTTGAGCCGTTCCCGTCTATCGTAACGTTCTTCAGCCCTTTCATCACGATCGCGAAATGTCTGATCTCCTCGTTTTTCGTAAGAGGAGAAGAATTGGCGACGTAGCCGCACACGCCTTTGAGCGCCTGCGCGTTTACGGCGAAAAGATATCTGCTCTGAGAAGTGTAACAACCGTCGTCAGAGAGTGCGTCGAATACGGAAAATGATCCGAAGGTGTAATTTTTTTGCATACCGTTCCTTTGATGCTGTGTCGCGATGCGCGCGGACGGGAATTTATCCGCGTTGCGTGAAGTTGTCTCAGGTATATGCCCGCATGCCGCTGAAACAGACCGGGCATATGATAAAAACGTCGATGATTCGCTTTGACATCAAATATATTTTCTCATTTCGGGCGAAAATTGTCAAGACAATTGTAATCCTCATCTTGTGATATAAAAGCGGCATTGACTGCGGCATTCAGCCGTAATAAAATGAAGGCAGAACAACGGGAGCGGAGGACTTACAAAGTGAACGCGAAAAAGAGAAAAATTATGATTATAATTATGATAACGGTCGCGGCGCTCGCGGTTGCCGCGTCGCTTGCGGCGGGGATATATTTCGCGGTAAAACACAACAGATACAGCGGCTACGTCTACGAGTCGGGAACAGGAAAGCCGCTTTCCGGCGTCGCCGTCACCAACGGAAGAGACGTGGTAAAGACGGACGAAAACGGGTTTTACGAGCTTGACGGCTGGCTGAAAGACAGGTTTGTGACCGTGACGGTGCCTTCGGGGTACTGGACGGACGATTTCTATATCGACGCAGGCAAGGAAAGAGACGGATACGATTTTTATCTGGACAAACTCGAAAAGGACATGACCGATCACAGTTTTCTTCAGATCTCCGACACCGAGGTCGGCGCGTCCGGCGTGGGAGACTGGATCGACAACGTGAAAGAGAAAGTCGAGGCGGAGGACCCCGCGTTTATTATCCACACCGGCGACATCTGTTACGAAGACGGGCTGAAAAGCCACGTCAACGAAATGAACAGCGAAACGATGGGAGTGCCCGTGCGCTACGTGATAGGCAATCACGATTTTGTGGATTGGGGAAGTTACGGCGAGGCGCTGTACGAAAACATCTACGGCCCCGTCAATTATTCTTTCGAAGTTGGAGACGTGCATTACGTCGTCGTGTCGCTCGCATACGGAGACAGGCTTGCAAGGTACACGCGCTCGGAAGTGTGGCGCTGGCTCGCCAGCGACCTTGCCGCCGTCGACAACGGAAAAAAGGTGATAGTATTCTGTCACGATATCTGTCCCGACGAAAACGGTTTCACGGTCAGCTACGGTCTCAATACGCTCGACCTTAAGGAGCACGGTCTGATCGCGTGGGTGTTCGGTCACTGGCATTATAACTATATGAACGAAACGGAGGACGGCATTTTCAACGTGAGCACGACGCGCCCGGATTGCGGAGGGATAGATTCTTATCCCGCCGCAGTGCGCAAAGTGTCGCTTAGCGGAGGAGAGCTGGTTACTTCCAAGCTTCTGTATTACGGTTTTGACAAAGAGACGCCTGAAAACGCGCTGTGGAGCGTGACCGCAGGGAGCCATGCCGAGTTCGCGGAGCCGGTGATCAGCAACGGGAAGATATACGTCGGCACCGTAGACGACGGCTACCCCAAGGACTGCGGCATTCTCTGTTACGACGCCGCGACAGGAGAGGAGATCTGGAAATACCGGACGGTAAATTCGGTGAAGAATTCCTTTTATGTAGGCGACGGCTGCGTGATCGCTCAGGACAGCGAAGGGACAGTTTACAAACTTGACGCTGAGACAGGCGCGCTTGTCTGGAAGAAAGACCCGGGGCTTATCGCTGTAAGAGACACGGTCATGGGAATAGCCGTGGACGGAGGCAGGGTATTCTGCGGCGGCGGACAGCAGGTTTTTTGTCTGTCGGAAAGCGACGGTTCGGTTTTGTGGACGGCTGAAAATCCCAGCGGATACAGCGGCCCGTCCAGAATGGTGGTCTGCGGTGATAAGGTCGTCGTCGGATCGCACTGGGATAAACTCGTTGCCTATGACGTTTCGACAGGAAAGACGGCGTGGAAAAACGATAAAGGAGGGCTGAGATACCGCACGACAACGCCCGTCGTCAGCGGTGACAGTCTGTGGGTGGCGGCTGAATCGTCGGTATTCCTTGTGTCCGGAGACGACGGAAAGATACTGAAGAAATATACTCCGGACGGCTTCAATCTTGACGCCGCAAGCGCACCTTACGTAGAAGGAGACGTCGGGTATTTCACCACGGCTGACAAAGGCGTGATCGCGCTTTCGCTGACAGACGGCAGTCTGCTGTGGAATTTCGTGACGGGCGAAGCGCTGGCGTTTACCTCGCCGTACACTTCAAAAGGCGGCGCGACGGTGGAGAGCGGAATAGTCCCTTGCAGAGACCTTCTTCTGTTCGGCGCGTCGGACGGACGCTTATATCTGCTTGACAAGGACGGCGCGCAAGTCAGTTCGTTCAACGTTGGCTCGCCCGTTCTGAGCAAGCCCGTCGTATGTGACGGCGTAGCTTACGTTCTTGACTTTTCCGGCAGACTTTCGGCGTTCGGCATCGACTGAGAAATCAGGAGCCCTTGTTTGTAAAACGCATTAAACAAGTCTTACCGCTATGACGGTCGAATCGTCTTTGGCGCCGCGCCTGGTCGCCTGGGAGAGCACTATGTCGCAAAGTTCCTGCGGCTGAAAAGTTTCCGCCCTTGACAGAATAAGAGATATACCGTCCGCGCCCAGAGAATCCGCGATCCCGTCCGAGACGAGCATTACCACGTCGCCGGACGAGAGCAGTTTGTTGTCGGTAAAGGGTACGGCTTCTTCGACGATGCCTATCGGCAGTGCGGAAGAGTTGACGATCTCCACGTTGTCCGCGCGCTTGACGAAACTCTGCACTCCGCCCAGTTTGACGAAATGCGCGACCGCGCGCCTCAGGTCTATCACGCAAAGATCCAGCGCGGTAAAGCTGTCTTTGCTCCTCAGCATCAGCAGGCGGTTTATCATGTTAAGCACGCTTTCGCCTTCAAAGCCCGCTTTGTAGAAATTTTCCACCATTGCGAGAGTTGAATTGCTGCCTTCGTGCGCCTGTTCGCCGCTTCCCATTCCGTCGCATATTGCGAAGAACAGTTTGTCTCCTCCCAGTTTCTGAACGCTTTTGACGTCTCCGTTCGCATCAGAACCGTCTTTCCTGACGGTCGCTTCTCCGTACGTCGCGCCGTATCTCGGCTCCGCGCAGAAAGAGAGAGCGGTTTTGCCGCTCCCGACAGGCTGAGGAGAGCCGGTGCGTTGCATTTTACAGCCCAGCACTTTGCAAATTATTTCGTCAAGCGCGCGTTTTGAAACGTCGTCAGAACGCACCGTCAGATTGAGGAAGAATTCGCCTTCTTTTGAATACATCACCGCTTCGGTGCAGACAATGTTGGAATAGCTCAGTTCTTCCGTCAGTTTCTGCTCCAGCGTAGAGTCGAAATTCACGCCGCGGTTGACGTCGTCTGCAAGGTTGCTTATCAGCCTGCCCACGCCGTACATCTGTTCCGAGACGATCTGCTGGGAGAGTTCGTACTGCCTTTCGTTTTCCTTGCGCGCATTGTAATCGCTGACGCATTGTTCGCAGTTGGAAAGAAGCGCCGGCACGTTTCTGCATCTCGCGTTGATAAACGTCGGAAGATCCGCGCCGGATATGCGTCCGCCGCTCAGCGCGACGGATGCCACGCCTTCGAAAAGCACGCCTATGTCGCTTCCGAGAGCCTCCTGGCACGCGGCGCGGGAAGGGCATGAAGCACAGGTCCTCAGCATGACTTCGCGGGCTACGACCTGAGCCGGAGTCCGGTCGGCAAAAGCCCTTGACGGGCGGTAGCCGAAGCAGTCGCCCATTTCGTAAAACACCTTCGCGACGCCGGTAAGTCGCGCGAAGACTTCGCTTCTGTTGTGCTTGACCATCTGTTTGGCGGAAGAAATGCCGTTATCCGTGATGTAAACGGGCATTTTCGCCCTGACCTTTTTGGGCAGGATACAGAAAACGCCCGCTCCTGTCGCAAGCGCTATAGGGTGCAGAAAATCGTAGGTATATGCCTGAAAGAACACCCCGCATAGAAGGTCGGTCAGCATCACGGCGGCGAAAGAGAACCAGACTCCCAGTTTTCTGAAGCCGTACGCCACGGCGAACATCGCTGTCAGCGCCGCCGCAACGCCCAGTTCCGCCTGCGCCGCCGCTCCGCCTGCTCCGATCGCGAAACAGATCAGCGTGCCCGCGCTCAGAGAAAAGCTGTGAGTGCATACCATCACCGCCCAGCCGGCGATCATGAAATAGGGCATAAAGCCCAGGACGTTCATCCGGTAAAGCCCGAGAGACATCACGGTCAGAGTCACGGCTCCCCCTACGATCTCGTCGGTGGAAAGCTTGTTGCGCACGCCGCGCACGATCAGCGCGTAGCAGATCACCGTCGCGCAGTAACTCAGCACCTGGTTCAGGACGACCGTCGTCAGTACGTACGGCAGATCGTGTACGCCCAGGTCGAAAATGAAGACGGGCAAAAGACTCAGACAGGCGAAGACGTTCGCGCTCAGCATGTTCAGAGGCTTTGCGAACGCATAGTGTATCAGTTTCGCGCATCCGAGGAATAGCACAGGCGACAGAGCGTATACTAGTCCGACTACTGAGGCGTCCGCAAGCGCGCATCCCGCCACGTACATTGGCGAGATCAGGAAAAAGTTGCACCGGCAGTAAACGAGCGCGACGTACAGCCCGAGTGCAAGACCGAGCACGTTTTCGTTTATCTTCGCGTTTGCGCACAAAAAGAACGGGACGACGGAGAGCAGATAGAGCAATATGTCTCCGTCGCGGTAGTTGTGTAATTTTTTCATAACGCCATTATATCCGTGCGGCGGCGGCGTAAAATTTCCGTCCGGAGCGTTTTTTGTCGATTTTTTTGCTTTTTGCGCCCGTATATTTCTTCCGATAATCCGCACAACATCTATATGGAAAAAAGGACGGATTACGCAAGCTTTCCCGACGCGGTGCAGAGCGCATTCGGCGACGGGCAGGATCTTATAAGAATGGATTTCGACGTCGCGGGAAAGAGCGCGTGCGTATTTTTCATTGACGGAGTGATAGACAAGGAGCTTTGCGAACTCAACGTGTTTTCTCCTTTGAAAGCGCTTGCCGGACTTGAGTTTCCTTATCTCGACAAACTGAACGCCGTCACGAGACCGACAACCGCGATAAAACTCAATCGTTCGCCCGAAGAAGCGGCGCAGACCGTCGCGGACGGAGACATCGTGCTGATAATAGACGGCGGCGAGGGCGCGTTCGTGTTCTCGGAGCGCAAGTATCCCACAAGAGGGATCCAGGAACCGCCCGTGTCAAACGTCCTGAGAGGACCCAGGGAGGGGTTCGTCGAGGATTTTAAAGCGAATTGCGTAATGATCCGCCGTCGACTGCGCACGCCGAAGCTCCGTTTTCTCAATTTCAAGGTGGGCAGGTTGACGAACACGGTCGTGTCCGTCGCGTATGTTTCCGGAGTCGCGGACAAGAGGATAGTAGACAAGATATGCGAAAAGATAAAAGCGATAGACATTGACGGCGTCGTGGAGTCATCTTACGTCGCGGCGTTTCTCGAGGAAGGCGGGCAGTCGCTTTTCGACAGAGTGGGTACGTCCGAAAAACCGGATATTGTCTGCGCGAAATTGCTTGAAGGCAGAGTTGCCGTCGTCGTGGACGGGTCGCCCGTCGTGCTGACGTTGCCTTTCATCCTGCTTGAACATCTTCAGGCGAGCGAAGATTATTACGTAAAAAGTCTGCGCGCAACGCTGATCAGGGCGATAAGGATAACCGCGCTGTTGATCGCAGTTCTGCTTCCTGCGGCTTATGTGGCTTTGCAGGAATTTCAGTATCAGATGTTTCCGCTCAAATTTCTGGTCACGATAATGAATTCGGTTTACGGAATACCGCTTTCACCGATGTTCGAGATGTTGCTCGTTCTGCTGATTTTCGAAATACTCAGCGAAGCCAGCGTGCGTATGCCGCGCTACGTCGGCATGGCGCTTTCGATAGTCGGCGCGATAGTGCTGGGCGAAACGGCTGTGAAGGCGGGGCTGCTGTCAACGCCTACGATCCTGATTATCTCGCTGTCCACGATAGGGCTTTACTGCGTGCCGGACGAGGCGAACACGGGTAGCGTGCTCAGGCTGGTATTCGTCGCGGTCGCAGGCGTGTTCGGACTTTTCGGGATAATACTCGGTTCCGTCCTGCTGACGGCGTATCTCGTAAATCTCAGAAGCTACGGCACGTCTTATCTCGCGCCGTTCGCTCCGGCGCTCCCCGGCGACTGGAACGACGCGCTGTTCAAGGCGGGAGTGGACGAACTCTACACCCGCCCCGAAAGCATACCCAACGTAAACAAGACGAGGTTGAAGAAATGAGAGACGCGGTTTCGGCAAAGATCTATACGGGGCAGTTCGCAGTGCTGGCATTTATATCTGCGGTGTGTTTCAAGTCTGTGATGCTCCCTCAATATCTCGCCGCCACGGCAGGCAGGAACGCATGGCTTGTCATGCTCACCATGGCGATTGCCGACGGCGCTGCGCTTGCCTGCGTATACGCTGTGACCACCAGGACAGATCTGCGCGCTTTGCCTGCGCCGGTGCCGTTGAAAGCGTTGATGCTTATGATCGTGGGAGCATCCTGCTTTGCGAAACTCGTGCTGTTTACCGGGGAGACCACCGCTTATTGCTCGACCACGTTGTTTGACGAAGGACTTTGGAGACTGATACTCGCGGGTCTGATCCCGGCGCTGATATATCTGACACTAAAGGGCGGGAACGTGCTGGCGCGCACGGCGCAGGTCGCGATATGGTTCGTCGCGGCGGTGGTCGTCCTCAACGTCGTCTTTGCCGAAAACGCAGGCACGCTCAGGAACGTGCTCCCCGTGTCATACGACGAAAAGGTGCTTTTTTCGTGCGACAAATATCTCGCTTGGTTTGGAGATTTTTCTCCGCTGATGTTCTTTTCCGTCAAAGGCAGAAAGAAGAAAAATTTCGTGCCCGTGTTGATTTCTTATGTATTTATCCTTGCGTTTACCGTCGGACTTTCGCTGGCGTTCACTTCGGTCTACGGGGGAGGGGGAGTGCTTGTGGCGAACGCGTTCAACAAGCTTGCGATATTCAACAAGCTTTCCACTCTGCTCGGCACGGTGGATTTCACCGTTGTCTGCGCATGGCTTACCATAGCGCTTGTCAAGCTTGCGCTTTTATCGGTGGCTGTGGTCGAGAGTCTGTATTGCTTGCTCGGGAACAGAAAAGCGCTTTCCGCAATTGTCTGTCTGATCCTTGCGGTCGTCACTTTTTTTGGTCTCGGGAACCAGCAGACGATATATAACGTGATGACGGGCGGGGTCAGATATCTTTCTGTCGCGGCTGATTACGTCGTGCCGGCGGTAGCGCTCGTATGCACCTTTACGTTCGGGAAGAAGAGATGCGGAAAAGCGGAGGCATTGTATGAAGAAACGGCTTAAGAAGAAATGGATAATTCTTGTTCTCGTGATCGCGGCGGTCGCGTTGCTGGACGGGTTGTCTTCCAACATAAATCTTCTAGACAGAGCGATAGTTGTCGGGCTCGGCGTCGACGTCGAAGACGAAGAACTTCTGCTCGCCGCGCAGGTGATAATCCCGAAAAACAGTTCGTCGGCTTCGCAAGGAAACGATTTCGTCGTTTATACCGCGAGGGGGAAGACCGTGCAGGAAGCCGTTGAAAACCTTTCGTACACGATAGGTCTGAAAGCGTCTTTCGCGCATACAAACGTGATCGTGCTCGGCGACGCTTTTCTGAAAAGCGGCAGGACGGACGTCCTTGAATTTCTGGTCACAAGCGATACGGTGACGGACAACACGTTGCTGGTCGCGTGCGCCGGTGAGGCGAAAGAGATATTTTCCGTTCAGCTGCCGATCAACGAATCGGCTTCGTATCATCTGACGGAAATATTGCAGTCCAACAGAAAGGAGGCGGGACAAAACCCGTCGTCGCTGAAGTCTTATTTCGAGGATATTTACAAGACGGGCAGCACCGCGTGTCTTCCTCTCGTCTTTTTGCGGGAAAGCGAATTCGGGTTGCTCGGCGAGGGCGCGGACGGAGAAAACACAAAGCTTCTTGACGTTTCGCACGTGGTCGTCACCAACAAAGAGGGCTATCTGGTAAGGCTGGGCAGAAGGCAAAGCGCGGCGCTCAGTTATACGTCGGAAAAGCTGAACGCCGGCAGCATACCGTACGTCGGCGACGACGGGATGAGGAAAGAAGCCGTGATCCTGAGGACCGATTGCGAAAAACGCGCGCTGTCGTATGACGAAGTGGAGATAAAACTCAGCTTTTCGGTAAGACCTGCGGAGAAATATTATCTTTCGGCAAGCGGCGTCGCAGGCGGCATTAGCCGTGAAGCACAGGGGCAGATCCGCGCGGAGATACTGTCGGCGGTGTCGGATTGCTTTGAGGTCTGCAAGTATTACGACGCCGACGTTTACCACGTCGGAGAAGAACTTTACAGACGTTTCGGAGAAGAATGGAAGGCGGCGTGCGGAAAGACATACCTCGGCGACGTAAAGTTGAAGATCGACGTCGAGCTCAACGTGAAATGATTTCTTTTTTGCCCTTTTTGCAAAATTCGCGCCGGTGATTCCGCATCGGGTGTTGACAAATTTTTTAAAACATAATACAATATAGACCCATGGGGCTGTCCCGGATTCGACAGGCGGACAGAGGGTAACATAAGCATACCGAAGGCTCGGCTTCGTAAAAA
>CALWKT010000084.1 GCA_944381335.1 uncultured Christensenellaceae bacterium | reverse complement strand
GCGAGAAAGGCGGCTAAACTTGCTGAAAACGCAGGAAGCGTTGAAGAAGCGGCTGAAAAACTCGGCGTTGAAGGCATTGACGAGATCGGCGATACCTACTCCTTCGACGAAGGCGAAAACAAAAGCGACGACAACAAATAATAATATTTGACGTCAAAATCCGTGCTACGGCTTGTCTGAACGACAAAGTTGTGGTACTATATAAACAAGCAATCGTACGCTCTCCGGCTCGTTGCCGGGGAGCGTATTGAAAATATAAGGACATTTTCTTTAAAGGATAAAAGAGTTAATGGCATACGTTTCGCTTTACCGCAGATACAGACCCGGCGAATTTTCTTCGATGATCGGGCAGCAGCACATAATCCGCACTCTGAAAAATCAGATTATGACCGGAGCGATCTCGCATGCCTATTTGTTTACCGGATCGCGCGGTACCGGCAAGACTACGACCGCGAAAATTTTCGCGCGCGCCATAAACTGTCTCAACCCCAAAGAGGACGGCTCTCCGTGCGGAGAATGTGAAATCTGCAAAGCGCTTTCGGATTCTTCCAATATGGATATAATCGAAATGGACGCCGCGTCCAACAACGGCGTCGACGAGATCAGATATCTGCTCGAAAAGGTGAAATTCGCGCCGTCTGTCGGAAGATATAAGGTCTACATCATCGACGAAGTTCATATGCTTTCTCCGCAGGCGTTCAACGCCTTGCTCAAGACCCTGGAAGAACCGCCCGAACACGTTGTGTTCATCCTCGCTACGACAGAGGTGCAGAAGATACTGCCTACGGTATTGTCGCGTTGCCAGAGATTTGATTTCAGGCTCGTACCGACAGAGGAGACCGCAGGACTTCTTGAACGCATTTTCGGGGAGCTTAAGGTGGCGTACGACAGGGAAGCGCTAGTCGCCATTGCAGAGGCGGGCGAGGGTTGCGTAAGAGACAGTCTCTCACTTGCCGAAATGTGCATTTCTTACTGCGGGGACAAGGTCACGTACGGCGGAGTGCTCGAAGTGCTCGGCGCAAGTTCTCCTGAAGCCGTGCTTGCGATCACGGCGGACATTCTTTCCGGCGACGTGGACGGCGCGCTGAGAAAGATAGACGAAATGACGAAAGAAGGCAAGAGCGTTAAAGTTCTCGCTTCAGATATAGCGAAATCACTCAGGAATCTGATCTATTGCAGGAACTGCAACAACGCAAACAAGATCCTTAACCTGCCGAGGGAATTGTTTGCCAGAACAAACGATCTTTCCATGAAGTACGACAATGCCAAGCTTCTCAGATGCATGGAAATAATATGTTCCGTGGACGGCGATCTGAGATACGGCTCCAACGCAAGGCTTGTGCTTGAAGCGGCGGTTGTCAAGGCGTGCGACGAGTACTGCTCGATAGACGCTCAGGGCGTATTGATGAGGCTCAAGAGCCTTGAAGCAAAACTTTCTCAGGGACAGTTCGCGGTCTCTGCCGCTCCGTCTGCTCAGACGGAAAGTCCTGTCAGCAGAATGGATAATACGGAAAAGATGCTGGTCTATCTTCTGAACACTCTGAAAAAGCGCGGTATGCTGGTTGAATACGCGTATTTCTCAAAGCTGAACAGAGATCAGTTGTCCCTTGAAAACGGCAATCTGATCATAAAGGCGACCAGTCAGGGGCAGAAAGACAGCATAATGTTTTATCTGTCAGAATACGAGAGCATATTGAGAGAAATTTACAGAGATCTCGGCAGAATAATAGTTGAGGTCGAAGTGAAAGTTGACGAAACGAAACAGAATATCGAAAACGTGAAAAACGTTTTCGGTGCCGATAAAGTAAACATCACAAACGGAGGTAACAACAATGGGTAGAGGCGGATTCGGCGGCTTCGGCGGCGGAATGGGAAATATGCAGCAGATCATGCGCCAGGCGCAGAAAATGCAGCAGGAGATGGCAAAGGCGAAGGAGGAACTTGCGGAAACTGAAGTGACCGCGGTTTCAGGCGGCGGAATGGTCGAAGTAACGATGACGTGCGACAAGAAGATCACGTCGCTCAAAATAAAGCCCGAAGCTGTAGATCCCGACGACGTTGAAATGCTTGAAGATCTCGTCGTGGCGGCGTTCAACGAAGCGGCAAAACTCGCAGACGAAGAGACTGAAAAGAAAATGGGCGCATTCGGCTCCTTCGGAATATGAGCATAGGAAACATAGAAGCGCTTGACAGGCTTGCGGCTCAGTTTACCAAGTTGCCCGGAGTGGGCGCAAAGACTGCGAAAAGGTTCGCTTACAAGGTGATAAATATGAGCGAGCAGGAAGCCGAAGAATTTGCCGGAGCGATCCTCGAAACTAAGAGGATGGTGCATTTCTGCCCCGTCTGCGGAGGATACACCGACAAAGAAGTCTGCGATATCTGCGCGACGCGCGACAAAAGCGTGATCTGCGTCGTCAAAGAGCCCAAGGACGTCGAAGCACTTGAAAAGATAAAGGACTTCAAGGGCGTCTATCACGTGCTGCACGGCACCTTGAACCCGCTTGCCGGTATAGGTCCCGACGATATCAGGATAAAAGAACTTCTTGCGCGTCTAGACGGCGTGACGGAGGTCATAATGGCGACAAATCCGGACGTCGAAGGCGAGGCGACAGCAGTATATATTGCGCGCCTTATCAAGCCTATGGGCATAAAAGTCACTAAGATCGCGAGCGGGATTTCGATCGGCAGCGATATCGAATACGCTGACGAAGTCACGCTTTCGCGCGCGCTTCAGGACAGAAAGCCGCTTTGACGGGAAAGACAGATAAGACTTGCCGGCATCTTGCCGACAGTTTTTTTGCAGAATCGGAGAAAACGCCGCATAGAAGCAGTTTGACAAAAAGTCAGGAAATGAGGAGAGATTTCAAGGCGTAAAAAAACGACGGAAAAGTCCGTCGTTTTTTTATTGCGCAGGATGAAGTTTAAAATTTTGAAAGTCCGAGACCTTCTTTCATAAATCTGTCGAACGCCGCCTGACCTTGTTCGGTATTCTTGAAAACGGCGGTACATTCGAGGATCTGTTCGCATGCGTTGTTCACATAGTCGGTCACGACTTTCTTTGCCTTGGCGGGAGTGTTTCCGGTGCCGTTGTCGTTGACGAGCTGGACGATCATGTCAGCATGTTTGTACATCGGATTTTCGGGGTCTGCGAGCGTCTTCATATCGAACGCGGTCTTGCCGGTCAGATATTTTTCCACTTCGCCCAGTTCTTTTTTGAGTCTGCCGGGCAGTATGAAAAGACCCATGACTTCAATTATGCCGATGCCTTCTTTCTTTATGTTGTGAAGTCTTTCTTCGGGGTGGAAAATGCCGTAAGGATGCGCTTCGTCCGTTCTGTTGTTGCGCAGGATAAGGTCTATCACGTATTTGTCTTCTTCGCGGCGTACGATCGGAGTGATCGCGTTGTGCTGTTCGGTCGTTTTGCATATCACGCCGACGCTTTCGTCCGTCCAGTTATCCCAGGAAGCGAGCACGTCGCTTGCCGCCTTGTATATCTGTTCCTTGTCCTCGCTGACGAGCCTGACGACGCTGTTGTACCAGTCGGCGATATAGATCTCGACTTTTTTGTATTTCGGGCTTTCGTAGCGCGCGCGGTTTCCGACGCTCATCATCGGGAGAACTTTAAGTCCGCCCTGGTAATGGTCGTGGGTCAGTATCGAGCCGCCGACTATCGGCAGAGCCGCGTTGCTTCCCATGAAGTAGTGGGGGAAGAGGTCTACGAAATCGAGCAGTCTGCGGAAGGACGCGGGGCACACTTTCATCGGACGGTGTTCGTCGGAGAAGGCGATCGCGTGTTCTTCGTAATACTGATAAGGGGAATATTGCAGGTGCCAGTATTCGTTGTCGAGCTGGATGGGGATCGTGCGGAGAGTTTGTCTCGCCGGGTGATTCAGATTGCCCGCAAAGCCGACGTTCGTCGGGCAGAGCATGCACGCCGGGTAACCCGTCTTGGGCTGAAGCTTTGCCAGCGCGATCTGTTTGGGATCCTTTTCGGGTTTTGAAAGATTTATCGTGATGCCGATCTTGCCGAACCTGCCGTTGTGTTCCCACTTGATGTTCTTCTTTATGTCGGGCATGCGGATATAGTTGTTTGCCTTGCAGAGTGCGAAAAGCCAGTCAGTCGCCTTCTTTACGCCGCGGTGGCTCGCTATCGCGTCAAAGCGTGCGATTACGGCTGACGGCATGGGCGTGACCATACCGAGAACTTTGGTTTCGAACAGTATGGATTCTTCAGGTTTTATCCTGCCCGTGTCGATTGCGTGCTGTACGAGCGGATCCATTATCTCGGTCTGGAAGTCGCCGTACTTTTCTATCGCAGGAGCCGGGGAGTTTAGCCCGAAGAAGTCCAGCAACGTGTTCAGCACGTAATATTCGTCTTCCTGTTCGAGAGAGAGATTGTCGCTGGCATAGCACAGCAGTTCGTTGATCTTGACTTTGAGTTGATCGTCTGTAAGCATAAATGAATACACTCCAAAAGTATTTAAAAAGGGCTTTCGCCGCTTTTTATTATATTACAATTCTCGTCCGATTGCAATAATAAACTGTCTTTTGAATAAATTTAGCTGAAAAGTGTGAAAAAAATACTGTAAAAGCCGAAGTTCGTTTTCCGGCTGAGCCGGACCCGGACCGCTATATCCGCTAAAATCAGGAAATATCCGCTAAATCTTTACACTTTATTTTTATTATGATATAATTATAAAAACGCTTTCAGAGGTATATTATGAGCATTACTCAGAGTTTCGTTGACAATCTCGGCAGCAACGCGTCTTTTGCCGCCAACGTTGAAAAGCTTTACGGCGGCGGTCTTGACTATCAGGCGGCGCGCTATAAGAAAATATACGACCTTCATACCGCGACGTACGGCGGAGAGGTCACTTTTTATTCTTCTCCGGGCAGGATCGAACTGTGCGGCAACCACACTGACCACAACAACGGCAAAGTTCTCTGCGCTTCGATCACTGTCGATACCGTTGCGTGCGTGACTCCGCTTGAAGGTAAAGTCGTAGTCGCGTCAATCGGCTATCCCGAGGTCGTGGTAAATCTTGACGAACTCGAGCCGAGCAGCGAAGAATACGGTTCAAGCGAAGCGCTCGTCAGAGGCGTGCTGGCATACTACAAGCAGAACGGCTACAAGATCGGAGGCTTTGCGGCGACGACTTCGAGCGACGTTTTCAAAGGCGCGGGAGTCAGTTCGTCCGCCTCTTTCGAAGTGCTTATATGCGAGATACTCAATCAGATGTACAACGGCGGCATCGTTGACAAAATCACGAAAGCAAAAGCCGCGCATTATGCCGAGAGCATCTATTTCGGCAAGCCGTGCGGTCTTCTCGATCAGAGCGCGATCTCTCTCGGAGGCGTAAGCTATATCGACTTCAAGTCCACCGCTAATCCCAAAGTCAAGAGCATGGACTGGAAGTTTGCCAGCGCGACGATAGTGCTGATCAATACCGGCGGCGATCACTGCGATCTCACCAGTCAGTATGCGGATATAAGAAGCGAAATGGAGTGGGTCGCAAGCATGTTCCATGCCCGCAAACTGCGCAAGGTCAAAGAGGAGGATTTCCTCGCTTCCATTCCTCAGCTTCAGAAGCAGGTCAGCGGCAGAGCGATACTGCGCGCGATGCACTATTTTGAAGAAAACAAGCGCGTCGAAGCGGGCGTAAAAGCGGTGAAGAGCGGCAATTTCAAGAAGTTTGCCGCCGTCATAAACGGAAGCGGACCGAGTTCGTACGAACTGTTACAGAACTGCTATCCGCTCGGAGATACCGTGCAGAGGATCCCTCTCGCGCTTGCCGTAAGCAAGCTCAATCAAGACGTCAAGGCCGTCAGAGTGCACGGCGGAGGTTTCGCTGGCACGATCATTGCCTTTGTCGATAACGCGGGCGTTGACGCATACGTTGACGAAATGAAAAAGATATTCGGCGACGATTGCGTTTACCGCATTGGCGTCAGAAACGAAGGAACCTGCAAGGTGGAACTTGACTGATGTCGGACAAGATCGCGTTTTCACTGTTTGACGGCAATCTCACCGTCACATGGTACGGCATTTTCGTGACCATGGGCATATTGCTCGCATATTTTCTTTATCTTTTCCTCGCGTCAAAGCGCAGGATAGATATTGATTTTTCGCTTGAGCTTTTCATCTGGGTCGTCGTGCTTGCCATAATATGTTGCAGGCTTTTCTACGTCGTTCCGAGAAAGGAATATTATCCGATCGACAGCTGGGACGCGCTGATGAGATTTTTGGGATTTACCAAGGAAGGACTTGCGGGACTCACGATAATCGGCGGCATTTTCGGCGGCGCGATGGGCATATTGTTCTGCGTTCTCAGATACAGGAAGTATTCGTACGCAAAGGTCGCGGACTGCGTTGTGCTTTGCGTATTCCTCGGGCAGATCATAGGCAGATGGGGCAATTTCGCCAATCAGGAACTGTACGGGCAGATCGTCACAAATCCGGCATTCCAGAGATGGCCTTTCGCCGTATTTATCGACAGCGACGGGCTATGGCATCAGGCGCTGTATATATATGAAGGTTTCTTCAATCTGATCGGGCTGACAATCGGTCTGGTAATGTTTTTCAGATATAAGAAACTCAGAAATTTCACGATCTCGCTTTATTACGTGTTCTGGTACGGGCTCGTCAGAGGAACGCTCGAATTTCTTAAGACAGAGCACAAGACCTTCCCCGGAACGGAGATCGGCGTTGTGCAGGTAATCGCATATTCCGCATGCATTGTCGCGTTCGTGCTTATGGTGCTCAATCAGAAAGGGATCCTGCGCTTCCAGAGCAAGATATACAACGAGGCGGGAGATTCTATAAAACTGCTCACCGAATACGACGTCAGAATGGTCGAGGGCGTCATCGTCTGCGGCGAG
The DNA here is from genome assembly GCA_944381335.1 of uncultured Christensenellaceae bacterium. The sequence goes on along the minus strand of CALWKT010000084.1, from coordinate 3,633 downwards.
CCTTACAGCTTTTCAGACGGTGAGAAAAAAGGCGAAGAATTCCGCCCGGCAGGACAGCTCACGCTTGAAGAAAGACGCATAGGGGCTGTGGTTTTCGGCAAAAAGAAAGCTACGGGTAATTCTTCCGAGAAAGATTCCTGAAAATATTTGAGCTAAAAGCGTTTACAACAAAAAAGGCAATTTACGCGCCATGCTTTTGCGGCGCGAAACGGTAAAATTCGCAGAAGGCGTTCGCGGTATTTTACTTGTGAATACGGAGGTTTGATATGAGGGATCTGACCCTTCTGACCGATTTATACCAACTTACCATGATGTACGGCTATTCCAAGAACAGCCAGCTCAACAAGACGGCGGTTTTCGACGTCTTTTACCGCGGCGTAGGCAACAATTACGCCGTTGCATGCGGACTCGAACAGGTCATCGAGTATATCGAAAATCTAAGATTTTCAAAAGACGATCTGGATTATCTGCGCTCGCTTAAGCTTTTCGACGAAGATTTCATGAAGCTCCTTGCGGAGTTCAGATTCACCGGCGATATCTATGCCGTTCCCGAAGGCACGGTCGTCTTTCCGCAGGAACCGATACTGACGGTCAAGGCGCGTCTGTTTGAGGCGCAGCTTATAGAGACCGCGATCCTCTGCATCCTTAACCATCAGACGCTAATCGCCACAAAAGCCGCAAAGATCGTTTATGCCGCAAAAGGCGGAGCGGTCGCTGAATTCGGTCTGAGACGCGCTCAGGGTCCGGACGCCGGCATATACGGCGCAAGAGCGGCAATGATCGCAGGTTGCGCTTCGACGTCCAACGTGCTTGCGGGAAAGCTGTTCAACGTTCCCGTTTCAGGCACTCACGCGCACAGCTGGGTCATGAGTTTTGACAGCGAGCTCGATGCGTTCCGCGCATACGCGAGAATGTACCCGGACAGCTGTCTTCTTCTGGTGGATACATACAACACGCTTAAGAGCGGCGTGCCCAACGCGATAACCGTTTTCAAGGAACTGCGCGCGGCAGGGCACAAACCCGTCGGGATAAGGCTGGATTCCGGCGACCTGGCATACCTCAGCCGCGAAGCGCGCGCAATGCTCGACGAGGCAGGCTTTACAGACGTCAAGATATTCGCAAGCGGCGATATCGACGAAAACGTCCTGATGTCGCTTGATTCTCAGAACGCGAAAATCGACTGCTGGGGAATAGGAACCAAGCTGATAACCAGTCAGGATTGCCCGTCTCTCGGCGGCGTATACAAAATGGCTGAGATTGAACAGGACGGCGTGATGGTGCCCAAACTCAAAATGAGCGACACTCCGGCAAAGATAACCAACCCCGGACTTAAAAAGATCGTGCGCATTTTCGACAAGAACACGGACAAAGCCATTGCCGATCTGATCGCGCTGAAAGACGAGAATTTCGAAGGGCTCGACAAACTGGAGATATTCCACCCGGATTTCACATGGAAGAGAAAGGTCGTCACCAATTTCTATACGAAAGATCTGAACGTGGACGTCATCAAGGGCGGCAAAGTCGTTTACAAGAGACCCACGGTGATGGAGATCGCCGCGTATCATAAAGAAAACTACGCGCAGTTCTGGAACGAGTACAAGAGACTTCTCAATCCGCATATATACAAAGTGGATCTCTCGGAAAAGTTGTTCAATCTCAAGCAGAAACTGCTCAAGGAATATTCTGAATAAACCTTTTTACGTCAAATTGCGCGTAAAAAATCGCGAATACGTCAAATTCTTCGCCTTGCGGAAATATACTTTCGCAGTGCGTTTTTGTTATAATCTGAAACAGAGGCAAGGATATGGACAGATTTAACGTAAAATTCAAAGGTTATGACAGAAAACAGGTGGACGAGTACATCGTCGGGCTGAACTCGCAGTTTGAAAAAAGCAACGCGGAGCTAAGGGAAAGAGTAAAGCGCCTTGAGAGCGAAAACGACGGGCTTTACCGCGAACTGTGCGATTACCGCCGGAGGGAGGACAGCATCTCCACCGCGCTCACCAACGCGATCGATAAGGCGAAAGAGATAGATTACGCTTCAAAAGTAAGATTTGCGCTGGAAGGAGAAAGGCTCAACGATTTTTCACGCAAGTGGACGACGTACTGTTCCAATCAGGCGAACAAGGTCGCGCCCGCACACGCTCAGGCGACAAAGGCGTTTATTGCCGAAATGAGAAAAGCGTTGCAGTCTCTCGTCGGAGAACAGTTCAATCTGGGAAGCTACGTCAACGAAGCCACGGTCGAGCACGAAAACGAAGAAGAAAGGCTGAAAAAGAATTCCGTGGCGTAACGCTTTGCAAGGCAATCACACACAAAGACCGCAAATACAACCGGCGACGGTGCGGTCTTAATTTATGCTTTTTTCGCTTGAGAAAAGAGTTGATATTACATATGGAAACGGCGTGGGGCATGCAAAGTTCAGCTTTATCCGTTGAATACGAGTGTTTTTTGTCTCGAGGAAGTTGTACGTAGTATTTTCAAAGCATGAAACTGCAATTCACGATTCTTCAAGCGCAGCACATAAAAGTATATAACAGCGTTCTTTTATGGTAAGATGAGTATAGTTCATATGGATCTTCTTGTTGTGTTTTTTGTTGCAATTTTAATTATACAACAGATTCATATGAACTTCTTTTTTTTCTTATCTAAGTGTTGCACTTGAAAGTATAATTCACCCGTATAAGAAAAGCCGCTCCAAGAGGAGCGGCTTCCGTTTGAGCGTATGTTATCAATACATGCCGCCGTCCATGCCCTGAGGCGCGACGGGAGCCGGAGGAACGGGGATGTCGGTGACCAGAACTTCGGTCGTCAGAAGGGTCGCTGCAACGCTTGCCGCGTTCTGGAGAGCGCTTCTGGTGACTTTGGTCGGGTCGATGATGCCCGCTTCCATCATATCGCAATATTCGCCCGTCAGAGCGTTATAGCCGTAGTTCGGACCCTTGCCCGAAGTGAGGATCGTGTTGACGACAACGCCGCCGTCTACGCCTGCGTTTGCGGCGATCTGCTTTACGGGTTCTTCAAGCGCTTTCAGCACGCTTTGTCCGCCTGTCTTTTCGTCGCCTTCCATTGCGTCGACAACGGGTCTGACTTTGGAGATCGCGTTGAGAAGCGCAACGCCGCCGCCGGGGATGATGCCTTCTTCAACAGCCGCGCGGGTAGCCGCAAGCGCGTCTTCGATGCGCAGTTTCTTTTCTTTCATTTCGACTTCGGTAGCAGCACCGACGTTGATGACGGCTACGCCGCCTGCGAGTTTTGCGAGGCGTTCCTGCAACTTCTCGCGGTCGTATTCGCTTGTGGTGGTGGCGATCTGAGCGCGGATAGCTTCAGCGCGCGCTTTGATCAGAGCGGCGTCGCCCATGCCGCCGACGATGACGGTGTTGTCTTTGTCAACCTTGACCTGCTTTGCGCGGCCGAGCTGAGCGATGCCTGCGTCTTTAAGCTCATAACCGAGTTCGCTGGAGATCACGGTGCCGCCGGTCAGGGTGGCGATATCTTCGAGCATTGCCTTTCTTCTGTCGCCGAAACCGGGAGCTTTTACAGCTACGCAGTTAAGGATTCCTTTGAGTTTGTTGAGAACGATAGCGGTCAGCGCTTCGCCTTCGATATCGTCAGCGATGATGAGCAGTCTGA
>CALWKT010000083.1 GCA_944381335.1 uncultured Christensenellaceae bacterium | reverse complement strand
ACTGGCGCAGAGAAGAGGATACGACCCCGATGCTCCTCGCGAAATGCTGTCACGACATGGATCTTCTGTACTGGTTCGCGGGCGCTAAATGCAAGAGCCTGTCCTCTTACGGCGATCTCAGCTATTTTACGAAGGCGAACGCTCCGAAGGGCGCGGCGGCTAACTGCTTCGACTGCCCGCACAGAGATAAGTGTATTTTCGAATGCACGTACCAGTACATAGGCAGAGGGCTTAAAAAGCAAAAATATCCGTGGGGAACGTACGCGTTCTGCACGACGGGTAAAAAGGCGGATATACTCAACGCGCTCAGAAACGACGAAAGAGGAAAACTCTGGTCGAGGTGCGTGTTCGCTTGCGATAACGACGTCGTTGACTGCCAGACCGTCAACATGGAGATGGAAAACGGCGTAAAGATAGTCATGACCGCCAACGCGTTCAACGAAAAAGATCACAGACATACAGAAATAAGAGGTACGAAAGGAGAGCTTATCGCCGATGACAGCGGCAGCGTTATCACGCTTAAGCTTTTCGATCAGAAGCCCAGGAAGATAATCGTCAACATAATCCCCGTCATAAAAGGTCATTACGGCGGCGACCAGGGCATAACGAAATCGACTGCGGATATGCTTGCGGGAAGACTGGATCCGAAATGGCAGTATACATGGATAAAGGATACGATCGAGAGCCACCGCATAGTCACCGCGGCAGAGATCTCGCGCAAAAACGGCGGCAGAAAGGTCGATATGTCTGAGATCCCGGACATAGAATAAAATGAAAACCGTTCTCGAAGGTCAGTATATACTCACCCGCAAAGACCAGAGCACTCATTACGGGATCCCGTTCACGGTGCCTGCCGACGCGGAGAAGATGTACATAAAAGTCTCGTATTCGCCCAAGTACAATTACGACGAGGAGTACGGGCTCGACCTGATAGAAAAGAGCATGATGAGACAGATCGGGGAGCCGGTCATGACGAGAGGCGAAATGCGCGCGCATCTTCCGCTCGACAATCATCTGTCTTTTTCACTCGATTCGCCATGCGGTGCGGTCGGAACGGCGCACAGGGGTAAAGACGAACAGAGTTTTACGATAAGCAAAGAGAGCGCGAACGGCGGTTTCAATCCTTGTAGCATAATTGCGGGAGAGTGGAAATTCACGGTGAGCGTGACATGCATAGTTACCGACGAGATTGCGGTTTCTCTGAGGATAGAGGTGGAATGATGAAGTATTACAGATGCGAACTTCACACTCATACCACAGCGTCCGACGGCAGGATGGAGCCGGAAGAACTGGTCGGAAGAGCGCTTGAATGCGGCTACTCGGCAATAGCGCTGACAGACCACAACACGACCGCGAGCGTAAAGCGCGCGGTAGCGGAGGGAAAAAGGCGCGGACTGACCGTGATTCCCGGCATAGAATGGACGACGTTCTGGGGACACCTCACCGTTATCGGAGGGAAAAGCGACGTGCTCTGGCGAGATATCACGCCGGAAAACGTCGCGGAGAAGATAAAAAGAGCGCAGGAGCTCGGAGACATCGTGACTTTGGCTCACCCGGTCAGGATGGGGTACCCGCTTTGCAGCGGATGCCATTGCGAGTACGACATCGCAAAGCTTACCGGAGTGGACAATTACGAAGTCTGGTCTCACTACTATCCCAACGATGGAGTGGTTGCGGCAAAGCAGAGGATGCAGTGGCTTTCCCTTCTTGCAGAGGGGCACAGGATCGCGGCTGTCTACGGCTATGACTGGCACAGAAGAGACGACGTTCCGCCTTCGTACGCATGCACGTACGTGGGAGCTGAAAGCGAAAAAGAAGAGGATATTTTCGCCGGCATAAAGAACGGAGCGACATATATCGCCGTCGGCGTGGAGATCGTGTGCAGAGCGTTCTGCGGCGGGAAAGAATACGCGATAGGAAGCGAGCTTCCCGAAGGCGAGGTTGAGATCGAGCTGATCTGCACGAGAGCGGAAGATTACCGTTCGGACAAGCCGACAGAGCTTACGAGAGCGGAGATCGTCACGGAAAAGGGCGTGATCGTCCTGCCGGTCAGGTTCGGCGAAAAGGTCAGATCGAAGGCGGAGTTCGCAAGGTTTTGCGCCGTCTCGGTATACGGAGACAGAAAGAGGGAAGAACAACTGCTTGCGCAGACAAGCGCATTCTACAGAGGAGGAAGGCAATGATCACGGCACACGGCGGAGCGCTCGGAACGGGGCGTAACTCCAGGATCTACTTTGAGAATATCAGCACTTTCAAAGCTGACGCGATAGAGGTGGACGTCCACAAACGCGGTGGCTTGCTGTATCTCAGCCATCTGCCGGCGCCCTTCTCATACAGAAAAAAGGTCACTCTTGCGGAGGCTTTTGCGTTTGCGAAAAAGAATAACGTCAAGATCAACTGCGATCTGAAAGGCAAAGGACTTGTGTCCGACGTGATCAAGCTTGCCAGAGAGATGGAAGTGACAGACCTTCTGATATTCACCGGCTCGGTCAGGCTGACCGACAGCGAAGCGCTGACCGAAGGCGAAGCGTGGGTCAACAGGATAAAGGGTCTTTCATACAAAGCGAAGAACGTCGAGAAGATAAAAAAGGCGATCGAAGATACGAAAAATCCTCACTTCGCAGGGCTTAACATAAACAAGATGTACGCTACGGACGCGTTTATGGAAGCGTGCAGAAAACACGGCGTTAGACTGTCCATATTTACCGTGGACAGCTATAAGGAGCTGAAAAGACTTGTCCCTATGGGACCGGCAAACATAACTACAAACTATCCCGTCGTGGCGTCGACGATACTTTTCGAAACGCGCCAGGCGGAAAAGGAGAAAAAATGATAAGGGTCGCTGTCGTCGGAATAGGCAGAATGGGCGGGAAGCACGCGCGCAATTTCTGCAAGGGCGCCGTGAAGAACGCAAAACTCGTTGCGGTCTGCGATACGGACGAAAAGGTGCTTGACGCTTTCGGAGAAAAGCACGCAAACGTCGCCGTATATGCGGATTACGACAGGATGCTTTGTGAAGCGAAGCCCGACGCCGTTGTCGTCGCTACCCCTCATTATTCTCATTCCGAGCTTGCGAAAAAGGCGCTTGAAAAGGGGATAAGCGTGCTGGTCGAAAAGCCTATAACGGTCACTGTAAAAGATGCGGATTCACTGATAGAAGTCGCGAAGGCGCACCCCGAAGCTATCTTTGCGATCATGTACAACCAGCGCAGCAACAGCATTTACGCGCGGGCGAAAAAGATAATCAAGAGCGGCAAGCTGGGCGATATTCAGAGGGCGGCGTTCACGATAACCGACTGGTACAGAACGCAGTACTACTACAATATGGGCGGCTGGCGCGCAAGCTGGTCGGGCGAAGGCGGCGGCACGCTGATAAACCAGTGCGTACATCAGCTTGACATCCTTCAATGGCTTCTCGGGATGCCGGAAAAGATCATTTCTAGATGCAAGACGGAGGGCAGAAATATCACCACGGAAAACGACGTGACCGCGCTGTTCCTTTACAAGAACTTCGACTGCGTGTTCACCGCTTCGACGCACGAGCTTCCCGGCGAAAACCGTTTCGTGATCGTAGGGTCAAGAGGAACGATGGTGATCACGAGGCACAAAGCGGTGATCAGGTACCTTAAGATGGACGAAAAAGAGGTCAACGCGAGGGCGAAGCGGGATTACGGAAACCGCGCCGACAAGAAATACGTGAAGAAGCGCATGTACTACGGGCTGAAAAATTACGTCACGGACGGGCTTTACGGTCAGCAGTGCAACATCCTGAGAGATTTCGCGGCGGCGGTCGAGAAAAAGGATGCGTCACTGCTCAGAGCGCGCGGCGAAGAAGGCGTGAACGCGCTGAATATCATAAACGCGATAAATATGTCAGCATGGAAAGGAACGGAGGTCGCGGTACCCGTTGATCCCGACGAATACGAGAAGATGCTCGCCGGAAAGATCGAAGGCGAGAAAAAGATAAAGTAAATGCCGGTGAGGAGGATATACAATTATGGCAAACATTAAGATTTCGGGCTTCTACGACGAAGTCAGTTCAAATCTCGACGAACAGATCAAACTGATCAAAGAGTACGGCGAAAGCTACCTCTGCCCCAGAGTGGTGGACGGCAAGAACATCGCCAATTATACCGAGCAGGAGTTCAGAAGCACGATCAAGCCGCGCCTGGATAACGCAGGTATCAAGTTCTCCTCCATCGGTTCTCCGATAGGAAAGATCGGGCTTTACGACGACGAGGCTTACGAGTCTCAGCTCGCCAAGCTCAAGGAACTGGTCAAGATCTGCAAGGATATGGATTGCAAGTATATCAGAATGTTCTCATTCAGAGTAAAGGCAAGCGGGAACTACGACGAGTATTTCCCCGAAGTGGTCAAGAAACTGCGCGGCTTCCTCAAAGTAGTAGAGGGTACCGACGTGATCCTTCTGCACGAGAACGAAAAGAGGATATACGGCGACACTCCCGAAAGATGCCTGCAACTGTACAAGGAGATCAACCATCCTCAGTTCCAACTCGCGTTCGACGCTTCCAACTTCATACAGTGCGGCGTAAACGTGCCCAAGGCGTATGAGATGCTCAAAGAATACGTGGTCTATTACCACATCAAGGACTGTTCCCCCGAAAAGGTGGAAGTTCCCGTCGGTCTCGGTCTCGGCAACTACAAGGAGATGATCAGGGACCTTATCGTGAACAGGAATTACGACGGGTTCATGACCCTGGAGCCGCACACCGGAAAATATGCCGATCACAAGAAGCTGTTCTACGTCTTCGGATGGTTCACATGGATGCTTCCTTACGTGGGCAAGTGGAACAGAGTGTTCAAGCGCATCAACGCCGCAAAGGGAATATCCCCTATGCAGAGCATTTCGAGAAAGGACATCTTCACCTGGCAGTATCAGGGACTCAAGGAAATAATCGACGAAGTCGAAAAGGAGAATAAATAATGGACAAGGTCAGATACGGTATCATAGGTATCGGCAAACAGGGAAGCAACTACGCTAAGAGACTTTTCAAAGGCATGGACAAGAATGGTCAGCTCGTCGCGGTATGCGACATTGCCGAAGACCGCAGGAAGTGGGCTGAAGCGAACCTGCCCGGCGTAAAGGTCTTCAGCGATTACAAGGAAATGCTTGCGAGCAAACTCATCGACGCGGTCATTATCGACACTCCTCATTACGCTCATCCGTCGATCGCGATAGAGGCGCTCACCGCAGGGCTCAACGTGCTTTGCGACAAGCCCGCCGGCGTATTTACCAAGGCGGTAAGAGAGGCGGCTGAGTTCGGAAAGACAAAGCCGGAGCTCAAGTTCGGTCTGCTTTACAATCAGCGCACGAACAAAGTCTATAAAAAGGCTAAAGAGATCATCGAAAGCGGAAGGCTGGGCAATCTCAAGAGAATAGTCTGGATAATCACCAACTGGTACCGTCCGCAGGCTTATTACGACCAGGGCGGCTGGAGAGGCACATGGGCAGGCGAAGGCGGCGGCGTTCTCATCAATCAGGATCCGCATCAGCTTGACCTGTTCACCTGGCTTGCAGGCACTCCGATAAAGAAGGTGTGGAGCAACGCCAAGACGGTGGGCAGAAAGATAAACGTGGAAAACGACGTCACCGCGGTATGCGAGTTCGAAAACGGCGCGACCGGCGTGTTCATCACGTCGACTCACGACGCTCCCGGCACGAACAGACTTGAGATCACCGGCGACGGCGGCAAGATCGTCATCGAGGGAAGCAACGACGTCAGCATGAAGCTGAAGTTCACTGAAAACAGCGTCCCCGAACCCGAATTTTCCAAGACGAACAAAGTGTTCATGGGCAAGATCCCCAACAAGGTCACCAAGTACAAACTGGGACTTGTCGATATCATAAAGGGCATCATCGAACAACAGCACATCGTCGTCATCCGTAATTTCTCTGAAGTTGTGCTCGGCAAGACGGACAAGCTGGTCGCTCCGTATGCCGACGGTCTGAACGGACTGGGCTTCTCCAACGCGATCCACCTCTCCGCATGGACGGGCAAAGAGGTCGTCTATCCTTACGACGAGGATCTCTACATCAAAGAACTTGACAAGAGGATAGAAGAAGAGAAGAAAAGCAGCGTAAAATAACGCGCATAGGAAGGCTGGATTATGAAATACGAACTCAAAAAAGGCAAGATAATCACGACGGGTAAGATGCACGAAAGGGCGTTTTACGACGTCAGCAACAACCGTATCACCGCGCAGTTCGACGGCAGAGGCGGCATTTCAAAATATGCGGTCATGAACAAGTTCTCCGTGTTCACGAATTATTATTCGCTTTACACGGTCGACGGCGTGCCTTTCGATTATATGGAAGACAAGGTCGTCACGATGGAGGGAAAGAGACAGATCACGGAGATCGAGCACGACAAGTGCAGGCTGACGATCACGCAGTTCCTTGACAACGAGAGCAACGCGATTTACGTTGAGACCGCTGTCGAAGCAAAGTGCGACCTTACTTTCGACAACACCGTCAACTTCGGCATAAATTACGAAAGCTACGTTCAGCAGCTGCTCGCCAACAGGCTCAGCCCCAAGACGATCGCGACCGTGCTGACCGGCTTTATAAAGAGCAAGAAAAACGGTCTGACCTTCAGCGGCGCAAGCGCAAAACTGCACGGCGACGTGCTGGGCGATTTCTATCTGGATTTCGCGATAAGCGAGGGCGCTCAGGCGGGCGAAGCGGAAAGAGGCTTCCACAACCAGTTCAGCTACGGCGCGAAACTGCATGCGGGCGAACTCAGAAAGTTCAGATACGTCGTCAGCGCAGGTACGAGAAACGACTTCACGTTCTGCGACGTGATGCAGGCGCTTTCCCATTTCGACAATGCGCTCAGAGAGGCGCAGAAGTATATTGACGACCTCGGATGCCCGGATTGCGTTAAAGGCGACGATTTTATGGAGACCTATTACAAGTCTCTCCTCAACTGCAGTATATCCAACTATAAGGAACTGGGCAAGTTCAAAGGATTCCTTGCCGGTATCGTCTATCAGTTCCCGGCGAGAACGTATTACCGCGACGCTTACTGGACCGTACTTTCCGTGCTTCCGGTGAGACCCAACCTGGTCAGGAACGAGATAGTCACTCTCGGCAACGGCATAAACAAGAAAGGCGAGTGCCCGAGCGCGGTCAAGTTCAATTTCAAGAACTACTGGGGCAACCATTACGATTCTCCGTCTTTCTTTGTAGCGATGATCTACGATTACGTCACGCACACCGGAGACCTCAGCGTGCTCAGCGAGTCCTGCGCGTGCGGAACGATCATAGATGCGGCAAAGCTCGTCCTTGACAGACTTGAGCAGGAGACTGATTCCACCGGGCTTCTCGTCAAGGGAGGGGAGTACAACCGCCGCGACTGGTGCGACAACGTGTTCAGAAGCACCTACGTCACTTACGACGAAGCGCTTTATGCCCGCGCGCTGTTTGCGATGAGCGAGCTTTGCGACGCCTGCGGTATGGACGGCAACCCGTATTACGCGAAATATCAGAAAGTCAAGAAGGCTATCAACGATCTTTTGTGGGACGAAGAGAAGGGTTATTACGTCAACTACAAGAGCAAGGACTTCACTGAAGACAACCTGTCCATAGACACCGTTGTCACCGTGCTGTTCGGCATAGCGGACGACGAAAGAGCAAAGCGCATCCTGAAGAACATGGAGAATATGCTCGAATCCAGAAACAACAAGGAGCAGAAGGCGGGCGATTTCGGCACTCTCAGCGTATATCCGTTCTATAAGAACACGAGGGATATCGTTCAGAAATCCTCGCTCCCTTACTACTACCACAACGGCGGCGACTGGCCGTACCTTTCGTGCGTTTACGCGTATGCGAAACTCATGTACGGCATGGACTACAAGTACCCGCTCACCAGG
>CALWKT010000082.1 GCA_944381335.1 uncultured Christensenellaceae bacterium | reverse complement strand
CAACAGAAGCTATCGCCCTGCCAACGCCTATTCCGTAGCAACCCATGATCGGATTGAAAGCCTGACCGTCCTTGCCGTGCACAGTCATGCCCATCGCCTTGGTGTACTTGGTTCCCAGCTGGAAGATGTTGCCGATCTCGATGCCGTTCTCGACCCTGAGTTCGCCGCCGCAGACCGGACATCTCTGTCCCGCTTTTACTTTCGATATGTCGCAATACTTCACGTTTTTGAAATCGCGGTCAGGTCTTACTCCGACATAATGGTATTCCGGCTTGTTTGCGCCCGTGATCATGCCGTTCGTACCCTCGATGGACTTGTCGTAGACAACTGTGAGTTTATCCGAAAGCCCGATCGCGCCGATATTGCCGCATACGATGTCCTCGCTGATCCCGCCGTCGTAAGCGACCACGTTCTTCCCGAGAGCCTTCTTGAGCTTCGCCTCGTTGACTTCGAGATCGCCTCTGACGAAAGCGACGACGAGTTCGTCCTGCTCGCCTTTGACCGCATATACGACCGCCTTTATCGTCTTGTATTCGGGGACGTTGAGCCTCTTGCAGACCTCTTCTATCGTCTTGTCCTCTCCGGTGTAGACTTCCCTGAGTTCTTCGGGCGCGCAATCGTGCTTGTCCAGCACCGAAGTCGCGACTTCCATATTCGCGCGGTAATCGCAGTCGTTGCAGAACACAATGCTGTCCTCGCCCGCATCCGTTATCAGCATGAATTCGTGCGCGATACTGCCGCCCATCATACCCGTATCTGATTTCACGTCAACGAAATTTTTCAGACCTATCCTTCTGAAAATGCGGTAGTATGCGTCGAACATGCGGTAGTAATACTCCTCAAGTTCCTTCGCGTCGTTGTGGAACGAGTAAGCGTCTTTCATCGTGAATTCCCTGACTCTGATCAGACCGCCTCTCGCGCGCGCTTCGTCGCGGTATTTTGTCTGGATCTGATATATCATCATCGGCAGCTGCTGATAGCTTGAAACGGTGTGATTCGCCAGATGTACCGCCGCTTCTTCGTGAGTCATGCCGAGAAGCATGTCGTGATCGTTCCTGTCCTTGAAACGCACCATTTCCGAGCCGATAGAAGTGTATCTTCCGCTTGACTCCCAGAGTTCCCTGGGCATCACGACGGGAAAAAGCACTTCCTGCCCGTCCTCTCTGTCCATCTCCTCGCGGATGATCGCCTGGATCTTCCTGCTCATCCTCTGACAGGGCGTGGTCATGGTGTATATTCCGCCGTAAACCTGCTTGATAAAACCGGCTCTCGACAAAAGCACGTGGCTTCTGATCTTTGCGTCCTGAGGCGCTTCTTTAGTCCTTTCGCATACCAGCTTGCTGAGTAACATAAAATTCTTCCTTTTTTAGTTCGTTAGTTGAAATTTTAGCATATAGAGCAGTCAAAATCAAGCGATATCGGCTAATAAGGAATATTTGCGCACAGCGCGCGCGTTTTTATATTCGTATATGCAGATATCTTCATACGTTCATATCTCCGCATGGCGATATGCATATACGTTCATACGTAAATTTTTCATATCGGCATACATTCATATCTGCGCCCGTTCATACGTATCACGGAAACCGGGCGGAAACGGCAACCGTTTTCCGTGCCTTACCCGCAATGCACTGCCCCGCCCCGGAACGCCGTATAAAACGTATCCGCTCCTTGATATCCAAAGGGAATACAGCCGCCCATACGTCAAAAAAATAACTTTTGAAACGGCGCAAAAAATGGACAAAAGCTATTTGAAGTTAAGGGCGTTTGTGTTATAATGGCAATGGAGGGCTTTATGGACAAACAAAAACTCGAATTTCTCAACGCTAAATCCGACGAGATCCGCAAGATCCTTATAGAAATGATCGGCCGTCTCGGCGTCGGACACGTCGGCGGCTCGCTCTCGGTAGTCGATCTGCTGACCGTTTTATATTACGATGTAGCCAACGTCGATCCCAAAAGTCCGCGAGACCCCGACAGGGACCGCATCGTGATGAGCAAGGGACACGCAGGTCCCGCTCTTTATGCCGCGCTCGCTTCAAAGGGCTATTTCCCGATGGACGAGATCAAGACCCTCAACAAATCGGGCACAAATCTCCCTTCTCACTGCGACATGAACAAGACCGTCGGCGTAGACATGACCGCAGGTTCTCTCGGTCAGGGCATAAGCGCTGCGGTGGGCATGGCTCTTGCCGGAAAAATGGACAACAAGGATTACCACGTCTACGCGATCATCGGCGACGGCGAATCTCAGGAAGGTCAGGTCTGGGAAGCGATCATGCTTGCAGGCAATAAAAAGCTCAACAATCTGACGATTTTCCTAGACAACAACAAGATGCAGATAGACGATTACGTGGACAATATAAACAGCGTGGAGCCTTTCGACAAAAAATGCGAAGCGTTCAATATGCAGGCTATCAGAGTCAACGGGCACGACAAAGCCGCGCTCGAAGAAGCTATCCTCAAGGCGAAAAACACGAAAGACAAATGCACCTGCATCGTCATGGACACGATCAAGGGTTACGGAGTCCCGTGGGCGGTAAACAAGGGAGTGGGCAGCCACAGCTTCTCGATTTCCGAGAAAGAATGGAGAGAATTCTGCAATAAGGAGACAGACTGATGCAAGACACCAAAGAATTACGTGAAATATACTGCGACAGCCTTCTCGAAATGGCTGAAACCAACAAGAATATAGTGGTCGTCGAAGCCGACCTGACCAACTGCATAAAGACCGGGCGCTTTAAGGCGGCTCATCCGGACAGATTTGTCAACGTCGGCATCGCAGAAGCCAACATGATCGGCATATGCGCCGGTCTCGCGACCTGCGGCAAAATCCCGTTCTGCTCTTCTTTCGCTCCGTTCGCGACGCGCCGTTGCTACGATCAGATCTTCATATCCGTGGCTTACAGCAAACAGAACGTCAAGATCGTCGGCACAGACCCCGGCATAACCGCGGAGCTTAACGGCGGCACGCATATGCCTTTCGAGGACATGGGCATCATGAGAAACATACCCAACATGGTCTGCATAGAACCCACCGACGCGGCAATGCTCAAGTCTCTTATGCCTCAGATCGCCTCTTATTACGGTCCCGTATATCTCAGGATCATGAGAAAGAAATGTGAACAGATCTACGGCGACGGCGCCGAATTCGACATGTTCAAGGCGTTCACTCTGCGCCTAGGCGCGGACGTCACGATCATCGCGAGCGGTATCATGGTATCCCGTGCGCTCGAAGCGGCTGACAAACTGAACAGCGAAGGCGTTCATGCCGAAGTGATCAACGTATACTGCTGGAAGCCTATTGACGTCGAAACGATAGTCAGAAGCGTTTCCAAAACCGGCTGTTGCGTCGTCGCGGAAAACCACAACGTACACAACGGACTTTTCGGAGCGGTCACCGAAGTCCTCGCGCAGAACTGCCCCGTTCCCGCCGAAAGCGTTTCGGTAAAAGATCAGTTCGGCGAAGTGGGCAAGATCCCCTACCTCGAGGAAAAATTCGCTCTGCGCGCCAACGATATTTACGACGCGGCTAAAAAGGTCATCTCGAGAAAGTAAACCAGTCAAAATACTTATAAAAAACGGAAAGCGGTTTCGCTTTCCTTTTTTTTATTTGCCTTTTACGCCACTATTGTCCCGCACTGACCTGCTTATTTGCGTTTTGTGCCGCAGACCTATTGCTTCCACAGCAAAGCCCACGCGGATTTTCATTGCCATTCAATCAGCTTGTCGGACGTTTCACCCTGCTTTTCGCCATCGACCTTTACATCCCCGCTCTTCCGTCGGATTTGTGTCACTCTCCGGCGATACGGAATAAACGCCCGTCCCGGCTTTCCGGGCGCCGGCGTATTAACAGCATAAAAAAAGAAGCGGTCGCCCGCTTCTTTTTCATTTGAAAGTTATCAGTCCTTTTTGTCGTCGTTTTCAACTCCTGCGGTATCTTCGACGCTTTCGACGTTTACGACGTCCGTGTCTGCCGCAACTTCGACGTCCTTTGCCATAGCGGCGTCTGTGACGTCCTCAACGACTCCTGCCTTGAGTGCTTCTCCTTCGCCGGCGGGCACGGCGCCTGCCTCAGCTCTTCTGCGTTCTATCTCCGCTTTGATCTCATCGTATCTTGCACCGTAGAGGTTGTATTTCTTCTTGTATACGATATAACCTATAGCGCATATCGGGATCGGGATAAGGAACATGAACACGCGCAGTATCGTAAGCGAATCGGCATTGAGTAAGCCGCCGTGCGCGA
>CALWKT010000081.1 GCA_944381335.1 uncultured Christensenellaceae bacterium | reverse complement strand
CATATACAGCTTAACGCTTGTCAAACTCCCTGCGATATGATACAATCAAGGCATATTTCGAAGGTGTGATATGTCTCAGGACAACTATCAGGCAAGAGAGACCTACGGCAGCATAATCACTTCTGTTGCCGGCAGTGCGGCTTCTCAGGTCGAAGGCATAGCGTCCGTATCTTACGAAGCGGGTCTTGCCAAGAATAAAAAACTTGGCAAAAACAGGAACAACGCCATTACCGTTGAGCTTTACGACGACATGACGGCGATCATAGACGTTTCTGTAAACGTTTATTACGGCCACGTCATTCCGAGAGTGATCGCCGGATTGCAGGAAAAGATAAAGACAGAAGTAGAGAAGGCGACTTCCTACAAGGTCAAAGCGATCAACGTCACGGTTGCAGGCGTGGTTTATTCCAACTGAAGAAAATTTATGCGGACCCTTCGGCGGTTTTTTCTGCCGGAGGGTCTTGCACGGAGTTTAATATATGAGCAGAAAAAAGGCGCGCGATTATGCGTACAAACTCGTTTTCGAATGGCTTTTCAACAAGAATAACGGAGAGACTTCTCCCACGATGAATTCCATTTTCGAAGACAGCGAAATTACTGTTTCGGACAAGGATTATATAAAGACGGTCGTCACCGGCGTTGCGGAGAATTACCAGGAACTCTGCGCCGTTATAGAATCCAACTCAAAAAATTTCAAGATAGAAAGAATTTTCAAGCCCGAACTTGCGGCATTGCTTCTGGCGACTTACGAGATGAAGTTCATGCCGGATATTCCGCATGCCGTTTCGATCAGCGAAGTTCTGGAAATAGTTAAAAAGTATTCCACTCCCGACAGCTACGTTTTCGTCAACGGAGTGCTTGCCGGGGTCTACAGACAGATCGGAGGAAACAACTGATATGCTTATATACGGAAAAGCCGTTTCTGCCGACACCCGCGCAGAAATAAAAGCTCAGACTGAAGAATTTGAAAAGAAATTCGCAAGAAAACCATGTCTTGCTGTGATAATCGTCGGTGAAGACCCCGCGTCGCAGACTTATGTCAGAAACAAGATCAGAGGCTGTGAAGAGGTGGGGATGAAATCTCTGCATTTCGAATATGCCGACGGCACGCCGCAAGGCGAAATCGAAGCGACAGTCAGGCAACTTTCGGACGACCCGACGGTGGACGGCATACTCGTTCAGCTTCCGCTCCCTGCCGGATATGATGAAAAGAGCATACTTTCGCTTATTCCCGACGAAAAGGACGTGGACGGTTTCTCTCCCACGAACCTCGGACTTCTCGCGATGAACAGACCGAGAACGATATCCTGCACACCCTTCGGCGTCATGAGAATGCTGAAGACCACCGGTGTTGAACTCGCAGGCAAAAACGCCGTCGTGATCGGCAGAAGCAATACGGTGGGGAAGCCGATGGCTATGCTTCTTCTCAATGCGGACTGCACAGTTACCGTATGCCACAGCAAGACGCGCGATCTTGCCGGGATAACAAGAAACGCGGATATCCTCATTGCGGCAATCGGCAGACCAAGGTTCGTGACGGCTGACATGGTGAAGGACGGCGCGATAGTCATCGACGTCGGCATCAACCGCGTTGACGGCAAACTCGTCGGAGACGTTGATTTCGAAAACGTAGAAAAGAAAGCATCGTATATCACGCCGGTACCGGGCGGCGTAGGTCCGATGACGATCAGTATGCTTCTTGCCAACACATTGCAGGCGGCGTACGCAAGGTCTGAAAAATGAATGCTCCCAGATATCTGAGCGTCAGCATTGTCAACATGTATATCCACAACGTCTTTGTCGCCGAAGAAATGCTTCACGACATCGACGTGGTAGGCGAGGTCAGCGGCATAAGTGTTGTGCGCGGACACGCCTATTTTACTTTAAAAGACAAGGATTCTCAGATCGCTTGCAACAGCTTCAACTGCGCCAGGACCTACGTTCCCAAAAACGGAGAACTGATCATCGTGCGCGGCAGCGTTTCTTATTACGGCAAAACGGGAAGGCTCAGCCTGAACGCAGACAGGATAATTCCGTACGGCGCCGGCATCCTTGCAATGCAGCTTGAAGAACTGAAAAACAAGCTGGCAAAAGAAGGACTTTTCGACGTATCTCACAAAAAAGAATTGCCGGCATACTGCGGCAACGTATGCGTTCTTACTTCCACCACTGGAGCGGTCATACGCGACATAATCACGACGGTCAGACGTTATAACGACGTGATCGACATAAGCGTTTACGGCGTGCCCGTGCAGGGCGACAACTGCGCCGCGGAGATAGTCGGAGCGCTTGAAATTACGGACAAGCTCGGCTTCGACGTCATCATCATTGCCCGAGGAGGCGGTTCGCAGGAAGATCTGATGCCTTTCAACGACGAAAGACTGGTCAGAAGCGTATACGCCGCAAAGACTCCGATAATTTCCGCCGTCGGACACGAGACTGATTACACGCTGTGCGATCTGGCGGCAGACGTAAGGGCGGCGACTCCGACTGCGGCGGCTGAACTCGTCGCTTACGACGTGAATCAGCTCAGGCAGACGCTTTCCGATTTCGGTGCGCGTGCGCTGAAACTCATCTCTGACAAAATAACTTCAGAGCAGGACTCTCTGAGGTCGGTGTGTTCAAGGATGCTTTCCGCGGCAAGCGCAAGAACTGCGGCAACGTCTGCGGCGCTGAGAATTTCATCAGGCGCGCTTTCGCATGCGGCGGACATCGCGTTCGGAAACAAGAGAAATTCTTACGAAAAGTCGGTTATCGCGCTCGGAGCGGCAAATCCTGTGGGAATACTTGAAAAAGGATTTTTCTATCTGTCCGGTAAAAAGGGCAGGATCAGAGGAATATCCGAACTTGCGCCGGGCGACGAAACGGAGATAAACTCGTTCGACGGAACCGCGCTTGCCACGATAAATTCGGTAAGCGTAAAAGAGAAAATCGTTACGGAGAAAAACTGATATGAAAAAGGCAAACGACAATTCATTTGAAAGCATGCTTGCGAGGATAGACGAAATCACCTCTCTGCTTGAAGACCCCGCAACTACGGTCGACGAGGGTATTAAGCTCTTCGAAGAAGGAGTCAGACTTTCTGCGCAATGCAAAGCAAAACTGGAAGAAGCCTCAGGGAAAATCACGGAACTTAAAGGCAGACTGGAAAACCTGCAAAAAAGCGAATTTAAGGCGGACAGCGAAAAATGAGAGATCTGATCAACGTTTATGCCGGCATTTTCAACGCAACGCTGGACGAATATCTTTTGCACAGGCTCGATTGTCCCTCTCCCGTGAAGGAAGCCGTGGCGTACTCGATGACCGGCTCGGGAAAAAGACTGAGACCGATGCTGTGTTATCTCGGGGCGGAATTTGCAGGAAAGTCTTGTGAAGAGGTCCAGGATTTCGCGCTCGCGGTCGAACTTATTCACGGATATTCGCTTATACACGACGATCTCCCTTGCATGGACAACGACACTCTGCGCAGAGGAAAGCCGACTACTCACGTCAAGTTCGGAGAAGCGATCGCACTCCTCGCCGGAGACGCAATGCTCAATTCGGCATACGAAGTATTGCTTGAAACGGTGAATTCTTCACGCGACGTCCTTGCCGCGAGTTATATTGCAAAATACGCCGGCACCACCGGCATGGTCGGCGGTCAGTGTATGGATATTACAGACAACAACGGCGCAGGCTACGACGAAAAATCGCTTCTGGCTATGTACTCGGGAAAGACTTCCGGGCTTCTGATCGCCGCGCTTCTTTCAGGCGCGGTATCTTGCGGGTGCAGTAAGGAAGAGGAGATAGACCTGATCAATTTTGCAGATTATATGGGCACGGCATATCAGATAACCGACGATATTCTGGATTGCACCTCAACAGAAGAAGTGCTCGGAAAAAACGTGGGAAGCGACAAAAAAGCCAAGAAAAACACCTATGTTGCCATGTTCGGGCTGGAAGCCGCAGAGAAAAAAGCAAAAGACTATACTCAAAGAGCCGTTTCCTGCATATCCCGTTACGGCGACAAGGCTGAAAAACTTATAAGGCTTTGTCATTATCTGTCTGACAGAAATTATTGAAAAAGTCAACCGGTCGTTTCGTTCAGGTATTTAAAACGTTGAGGCAAAATATAATATAGCGTGGCGAAAATTACCGGTTTCTACAATAAAAACAAAAAACGTAAACCTGAAAATCAGTCAAGATCCTTTGACTGGGCATTAAAAATTCTGGTTATTACATTCGTCTTGTCGCTCGTTACGAGCGTATTGTCGCAGGTCGCAGTAGGTGGCAGCGACATACTTATTGCGACGATGCTATTGATTTTTATGATAATAACTAGTATAATTTTTGATGTAATAGGTGTGAGCGTAACTTCATGTTCGCTTTGCAGAATAAACTCAGACGGCGCCGACAATGACGTCAAAAAGCTTGCGGCATGGCTTATTTCAAACGCCGAAAAAGTCAATAATCTCTGCGCCGACGTCGTCGGGGATATATGCGGAGTTATGAGCGGTGCGTGCGGAGCAAGCATAGTAGCTGCCATTTCTGAGACTTTCGGTACAGACGCATTACTGCCGTCGATACTCGTTTCGGCAGTCATTGCTTCGGTAACGGTGGGAGGAAAAGCGTTCTGCAAAAAAATTGCGGTAAGTAACAGCGAGAGTATCGTAATGTTCACCGCCAGGCGGCTGTATTCAGTCGTAAAAACCTTCAAAAGGAATAAAAATGAGCGTAATTGAAAAGGTAAATTATCCCGAAGATTTGAAAAACCTGAGTCTCGATCAGCTCAGCGTTCTTTGCGACGAGGTAAGGGAACTGATACTCAAAACCGTATTCAGACACGGCGGTCACCTTTCTTCCAATCTCGGTGCCGTCGAAGCTGTCGTCGCGCTTCATTACGTTTTTAACGCACCCAAGGACAAGCTTATATTCGACGTCGGGCATCAGTGTTACGCACACAAAATACTTACCGGAAGAAAAAATATTCTGGAGAATCTGCGCGAGGACGGAGGTCTCGCCGGTTTTCCCAAGACACAGGAAAGCGAATACGACGTAGCGAACACCGGGCACGCTTCAACGTCGGTTTCTCTCGCATGCGGTCTCGCACGCGCGTCAGAAAACGGTGAAGAGATCGTTTCATTCATCGGAGACGGCGCTATGACCGGCGGCCTTGCTTACGAAGCTCTCAACGATATTGCCTGCACTGGGAAAAAGACGGTCATCGTGCTCAACGACAACGAAATGAGCATCTCTAAGAACGTAGGTGTCATTTCAAGCTATCTTCACAGGCTGAAAAAAGAGCGCGTTTCCCGCCCGTTCGCGTTCTTCGGACTTAAATATATCGGGGTGATAGACGGTCACGACGTCAAAGCGCTTATCAAAGCTTTCGAAAAGGCTAAAAAGTGTGACGCTCCCGTGATCGTGCATATTCTCACAAAAAAAGGCAAAGGATACGCTCCCGCTGAAGAAGATCCGGAAAAGTACCACGGCTATTCGGTTACCGAACAGCATTGCCGGACTTTTTCCCAGATCTGCGGCGAGGAATTGTGCAGGCTTGCAGAAAAAGATAAGGATGTATTCGCTGTGACCGCGGCAATGGCGAGCGGTACCGGTCTGGACGTTTTCGAAAAGAAATTTCCCGAAAGGTTTGTCGACGTCGGCATTGCAGAGGCTCACGCGATGTGTATGTCGGCAGGGCTTGCGCTCGGCGGAAAAAAGCCGTATTTCGCAGTATATTCCACGTTTTTGCAACGTGCATACGACCAGCTCCTGCACGACGTATGCCTGAATTCGCTTCCGGTAACCGTATGCGTTGACCGGTGCGGAATTGTCGCGGGTGACGGAGAGACTCATCAGGGAATTTACGATATTTCGTTCATGCGCGCGCTTCCCGGAATGACTGTTTTTGCGCCCAAGGACGGCAAGGAACTGCGCGACGCGCTCGCGTGGTCGCTGACTTACGGCAAACCGCTTGCGATACGCTATCCGAAAGCGGAAGACTCGTTCGTATACGACGTTCACACTCCGATAGATACGGGCAATTGGGAACTTCTCACAGACGGCACAGCCGAAGCCGTGATCCTCGCCACCGGTGCGATATGCGTTTATAACGCTATGAAAACCGCAGAATTACTCGCAGATAGAGGCGTGAGAGTCGACGTGGTGAACGCAAGGTTTATAAAACCCATGGATCATGCAATTCTTGACGAGATCATGGGAAAGAAGATATTCACGCTTGAAGACGGCGTAAAGACCGGTGGTTTCGGAGAAGGCGTGGTCAATTACTATTCCGAAAAGGGAACTTCTGCCGACGTGACCGTTTTCGCGTTCGGTGAAAAGCCTTATCCTCTGGGAAGCGTCGGCTATATTCTGAAGTCCACCGGTACCGATCCGGATTCTCTGGCAGAAAAAATTCTCGGAGCGGTAAAGCCGTGAGACTGGACGTTTATCTCAGAGAAAAATTTTGTTACAGCCGTACGAAAGCCGCGTCCATGGTTTTCGACGGCTTTATTTCGGTAAACGGAAAAATTGCGGACAAGCCTTCTCAGAACGTAAAGGAAGGTGACGTCGTTGTCGTTGAAAAGGAATACCGTTTCGCCTCCCGCGGCGGAGACAAGCTCGAAAAAGCGTTTTTTGATTTTTCTCTCGACGTAAAAGGCAAAGTATGTGCGGATATCGGCGCTTCGAACGGCGGCTTTACCGACTGTCTGTTGTCTCACGGCGCTTTGAAAGTCTACGCTGTGGACGTGGGAGAGTGCGCTTTTGACGACGTGCTCAGAATGGATGCCCGCGTCGTTATAAAAGACAATACAAACGCAAGAGATCTGACTGAGAATAGTTTCGGAGAACTGTGCGACTTCGCCTGCATAGACGTCAGCTTTATATCCCTGAAACTCGTTCTCCCTGCCGTACTTTCGACCGTAAAGCCGGGTGGAGAAGTTGTCGCGCTGATAAAACCTCAGTTTGAAGCGGGCAAAAAGAACCTGACAAAAACGGGGCTGGTCCTTTCCGAAAAGATCAGAAAAGCCGTCGTATCCGACGTTTCGGCTTTCGCCGAAAATTGCGGCGCGACCGTGACCGGACTGACTACGGCTCCGATACGTGAAGGAAAAAACGTAGAATATCTTCTCAGAATGTCAAAACATTGTCCGTCAGAATAAATCGCATTGTAATTGGATTTTGCATATACGCTCACAGAATGACTATTTTATTTTAAATTGTACGTTTTCGTAAGAAAAATTTAAATATTTTGGATAAACTATTGAATATTTATTCATTTTATACTATAATAAAATCATGAAAATCGGAGTTTATACAAACCTCAACAAAGACCGCGACTCCGCGACCGCGAAAAATTTTATTGCGATTCTTCAGCAAAAAGGAGTATCTTATAAATTTTACAGCGACCGCAAACAGGAAAACGAAACGCACGAACGTCTGAGAGAGCTGACCGACGGCGTAGACGTGCTCGTAGCTTTCGGCGGCGACGGCACCATGCTCAACATCGTGCCTTATTGTGCGGTAAAGAATATACCCATGCTGGGAGTAAATCTCGGTCATCTCGGTTTTCTGACCGAAGTAAATGCCGATATGCTTGAAGAAAGCGCGGAACGCCTTATCCGCGGTGATTATTTCTGTGAAAAAAGATCAATGATCTCTGTCGAAAACGGCGAAAACAGTTTTATTGCGCTCAATGAAGTCGTCCTTGCCAAAGCCGATAATTCAAATATCTGTTCGATCGCTGTTGACATCGACGGAGTAAGAGCGGACAAAGTGAGAGCTGACGGAGTGATGGTCTCCACGCCGACGGGCTCGACGGGATATTCGCTGTCATGCAACGGCTCGATCCTGAGCCCTGATCTGAACGCGCTGATAATAAACGCGATCTGCCCGCATTCTCTGCATTTCTGTCCCATGGTCATCAGCGACAACAGTCGCGTGGACCTTTCCAGCGACAGCAGCGATCTGAGACTTACGATCGACGGCAAAATCGTTTCTTTTGTCGAAGATCCGCAATGTATAACAATAAAAAAGTGTGATTACGCGGCTACTTTCATAAGGTTTGAAAAATACAGTTTTTACAGCAAACTCGTGAAAAAGCTCGCATATTGGGGTGACTAATGATCAGAGCAAAAAGACAACAGTGTATCATCGATCTCATCGAAGAAAACGACATAGAAACGCAGGACGAACTCGTCAGACTCCTGACCGAGCGCGGATTCTGCGCAACTCAGGCAACCGTTTCCAGAGATATCAAGGAACTCGGTCTGATAAAGATCCTGGGCGCAGACAAGAAATATAAGTACGTGAAAGCGGAAGCCGCGCCTCATAAGATCTCCGTCAAGTTCGGCAACATTTTCAAAGAATGCGTTCTTTCAATTCAGTACGCAAACAACATCGTGGTGATCAAAACCGTCGCGGGAGGAGCGAACAGCGCCTGCGCGTTCATTGACCACCTCAATCTGTCGCAGATCATCGGAACGCTTGCCGGCGACGACACGATTTTCGCCGTAATTGCTCAGGATGCCGACGTCAAAGAAACAGTAGACCTTCTCAAATCTTATTTGTGGTAATTTCCTATGCTGGAAACTTTACAGATAGACAATATAGCCCTGATCGAAAAACTTGAAATAAGTTTTTGCAAAGGGCTGAATATTCTTTCGGGCGAAACGGGCGCCGGCAAATCCATAATAATCGACAGCCTGAATTTCGTTCTGGGCACGCGTGCGGACAAGTCGCTGATATCTTACGGAAAGGATACTGCGAAAGTCAGCGCGTTTTTTGACCTTTCGGATTGCCCTCAGACAAAACGTATTCTTGAAGATATGGAGATCGGGTGTGAGGACGACGAACTGGTCATCAAAAGAGAAATGACCGAGGCCGGTAAGAATACTTGCCGCATAAACGGTCAGAAAGTAACGCTTTCAATGCTGAAAGAAGTCACGGCTTCGCTAACCGACATATACGGTCAGCACGAGGCAACAGGGCTTCTTGACGACGACAACCACATTTTTATTCTCGACAAATTCGCCGCTTCGGAACTTTTGTTGCTTTCAGAAAAACAGAAAAATCTTCACGACAAATATCTGAGTCTTAAAAAGGAACTGGCAAAGTACGGTTCGCTTTCTGACGTCGCCAAGAGGACGGACGTTCTCAGATACGAACTCGACGAAATAGAAAAAGCCGATCTGAAAGACGGTGAAGAAGACGAACTCCTTGCAAAACGCAAAAAGTTCAACAATTCAAGAGCGATAACAGACTCTCTCTCAGCCGCCCAGAGTTTTCTTAACGGTGACGACGGCGGCGCATTGACGGCAATTTCCGGAGCAAAGTCTGAGCTTTCTTCAGTTCAGGATTACGATCAGGCTTATTCTGAACTCATCGACCGTCTGGACAGCGCAAAAATTGAAATAAAAGACATTGCAGAGACGCTTGAAAGCCTTCTTGAAGACTGCGAATACAATCCTTACGAGGCTGAAAAAGTCGAGCAGAGGCTCGCTCTCGTGAGGACGTTGAAGCGCAAGTACGGCAGCGACGTCTATGAGATCCTTACCTATGCGGATAAGATCAGAGAAGAACTGCTTTTCCTTGAAGACGCAGAGTACAACGTTGAAAAACTTAATTCCGAGATCGGGCAGTGTGCGTCCGAATTGATGAAAAACGCCAAAAAAATGCACGAGGTCAGGACGAAGAACGCCGCGAGACTTGCTGAAAACATCTGCGGTCAGCTGAAAGAACTGGGAATGAACAACGCCACTTTCTACGCCGACGTGACTTTTGACGAAAATAATGTAAGAGCTGACGGAGCGGACAGCGTTCTTTTCATGTTCTCGGCAAACGCCGGTCAACCCGCAAAAGCGCTCAGTAAAGTAATATCTGGCGGCGAACTTTCGCGGTTTATGCTGGCTGTCAAAAACATAATTTCAGACATAGACGGCATACAGACGATGGTATTCGACGAAATAGACACCGGCATCAGCGGAAAGATCGCGCAGGTTGTCGCAGAAAAGCTTTATAACATCTCGACCGGAAAACAAGTCCTTGCAGTCACTCATCTGCCACAGCTTGCAAGCATGGCGGACGCGCATTATCTGATCAGCAAGACGACTGAAAACGGCAGGACGTTCACCGGAGTAAAACTTCTTGACGAGCAGGGAACGCTTGAAGAAATTGCAAGACTTTTGGGGGGAAGCGATTACGGCACATACGCTTTGCCGCATGCAAAAGAAATGAAAGAGCATGCAAATTCTTATAAATTACACTGATTTTCATAACAATATATAACCAAACGGCGTAAATGCGCCGTTTTTTTATAGCTTTACATATTTTTTGTATTAAAGTCTCAAACTAGCCGGTGTAAGGAGATTGAGATGAAAAAATTATTCGGAATCGCAGTTTTGATCGCCGTATGCGTAGCGGCAGTGGGCTATTTCAACTTCTGCGCAGACAACGACGAATTATTCGACGGATACGAAGTTGCGGCAAGCGCATCGCCTTTTTCCGTCAACGTATTTGACGAAGAAAAAAGTGAAGTTCATACAAAATTATTCGGACTTTTCGATATAGACAGCGAGAAAGCTCAAAAAAGCGAAAATCGCGAAGTGTATCTCGGAGGTTTCCCTCTGGGACTCGATCTCGATCTGAAAGGGCTGATGGTAACCGGTAAATCCGGCGTGGTTACAAGTGACGGCGCCGTTTCTCCTTGCGAAAACACGGATATCAGAAGCGGTGACGTTCTGATCGCTGTCGACGGAAAGCCGGTCGGAGACGACAAGAACGTTTCAACGATTGTCAACGCAAAAGAAGGCGATCCCGTGGAACTTTGCCTGCAACGCGGCGATGAAATAAAAAAATATACTGTATATCCTGCAAAAGACGTATTGAGCGGGAATTACAGAATAGGTCTCACGCTTCAGGACTCGATCGCCGGTATCGGCACAGCGACTTTTATCAATCCGGAAAGCGGGAAATATGCGTGCCTCGGGCACGCGATCCTCTCTCAGGACGGCACCGTCGTCAGGATCGACGGCGGAAAGATATACAATGCGTATATCTCCGGAAGCGTAAAGGGCAAGATCGGCAAGGCGGGAGAACTCAACGGCACTTTCAGCTCAAAATCAGTGCCCCTGGGTACGATTGAATGCAATTCTAAATTCGGCAATTACGGCATTTTTACCGGCAAAACTTCTTCTTTGAAAAAAATACAGATCGGAGGAAGAAATTCGGTAAGACCGGGAAAAGCACAGATATACAGTACGGTAAGCGGCTGTGAGCCACAATATTACGATATCGAGATCATAAAAGTCAACGCCCAGGAAACTCCTTCAGACAAATCAATGGTGATCAGAATAACCGACGAAGTTCTGATCAACGCAACCGGCGGAATAGTCCAGGGTATGAGCGGAAGTCCGATCGTTCAGAACGGAAAGCTTGTTGGCGCAGTCACGCATGTGTTTACTTCAGACCCGACAAAGGGTTACGGCATATACGCCGACTGGATGTATCAGATGACGGAAAACAATTAGCGTTGATACTGAATGATACAACGCATGCGGAGCGACAAAAGCCATATATCAGCATAATTACCTGACTGAAAAATACAACAGATCAAAAAAACGACGGGTCAAAAGCCCGCCGTTTTGATGATAAACCGTATGAAATCAGACGTTTACTTCGCCTTTTTTGCCGAGTTCGACACCCGAAGCCGCGATTGCCGGATCAATTTCGTTCTCGATAAATTCGACCACTTGCTGAGGAGCCCTTCCTATAAAGTTTTTCGCGTCGAGAATTCCGTCAAGCCTGTCTCTGACCGCCGCGAACATATCGTCGTTTTTGATCAGTTCGATCAGATTGTTGTCTTTGCCTTCCATTTTTACGTTCTTGGAAGCTTCCATAGACAAAACTCTTATCCTTTCGTGCAGTTCCTGACGGTTGCCGCCCGCTTTTACGCATTCCATCATTATATTTTCAGTTGCCATAAAGGGCAGTTCTGCGTCTATATGCTTTTTGATGACCTTGTCGTATACGACCAGATTTTCGCTGATATTCATGCAGAGATTGAGTATGGAATCCACGGAAAGGAACGCCTGTGCGATCACGATGCGCTTGTTCGCGCTGTCGTCGAGAGTGCGCTCGAACCACTGAGTGGAAGCAGTGATTGCACAGTTTGTCGGCAGAGAAATCACATAACGCGCGATAGATCCTACGCGCTCGCTCCTCATCGGGTTGCGCTTATACGCCATAGCGGACGAACCGATCTGGGTCTTCTCAAACGGTTCTTCAATTTCTTTCATATTCTGCAAAATGCGGATGTCGTTTGAGAAGCGGTAGCAACTCTGAGCGATCTGAGAGAGAACGCAAAGCACGTTGTAATCGAATTTTCTGGGATAGGTCTGACCGGTCACGCCGTACGCCTTGTCGTAGCCCATCTTTGCGACGACTTTTTTCTCGAGTTCTTTTACCGTTTCGCCGTTGCCGTTGAAAAGATCGAGGAAGCTAGCCTGAGTGCCCGTCGTGCCTTTAACGCCGCGCAGTTTGACGCATGACTTCAGATGTCTGAGGTTTTCAAGATCGAGCAAAAGATCGCTGAGCCACAGCGTTGCGCGCTTGCCGACCGTGGTAAGCTGAGCGGGTTGCAGGTGCGTAAAGCCGAGCGTGGGCAGATCTTTGTATTTAAGCGCGAATTTGCGCAGTTTATCCATGAAATTCACAAGCTTTTCAAGCACTATATCCAGAGCGTTGTCGATCACGATTATCTCCGCATTGTCCGTGACGTAGCAGGAAGTGGCGCCCAAATGGATTATCGGCATCGCCTTCGGAGCAAGCTTGCCGTACGCTTTGACGTGCGCCATAACGTCGTGCCTGACTTCGCTTTAAAACTTGCGCGCATCTTCGTAGTTGATATCCTCGGCATGTTCTTTCATTTCAGCGATCTGCTCGTCGGTGATATTGAGCCCGAGTTCTTTTTCGGACTCCGCAAGGGCGATCCACAGTTTTCTCCAAAGCCTGAACTTCTTGTCGTCGGAGAAATTAGCCGCCATTTCACGGCTTGCGTATCTAGTTATCAAAGGGTTGTTGTAAATGCTTGTGTCAGCCATTTTAAGACTCCTAAAAATAAATCTGTAAACATTATAACTTATTCAAGCCGAATTTTCCACCTTTTTGCGACATTAAAAAGCATTTTGAGAAAGAATTAAAATAAATAAATCAAAAAAGCGCATTTCGATTGACTTTGACGACGTTTACATTGTAAAATAGATTTCGCCGTAGAGAGAAAGACCGGGCGAAAACTTAATATTTATTGGGGAGTGGCGTGAGCGGTAGAGTAGTGGTCTCCAAAACCATTGGTTGCGTCTGACGCGAAAGCAGCTTGGTGCGACTGGCATGATCATTACTTCGCTATTCCGTCAAAGCCTTACGGCTTCTTCTTACGAATCGCGTCTCCTGCCGTAAAAGGCGGATAGAAAAACTTAATATTTATAGGGGAGTGGCTCAACGGTAGAGTAGTGGTCTCCAAAACCATTGGTTGCGTGTTCGAATCGCGTCTCCCCTGCCAAAATAAGACTGAATTAATGTTCAGTCTTATTTTTTTGCAGGGCATGGACGCGTATTCGACCAGCAAGCGCAAATCCTTTGCGCGGTTGCGTCTGACGCGAAAACAGCTTGGTGCGACTGGCATGATCATTACTTCGCTATTCCGTCAAAGCCTTGCGGCTTTTCCTTACGAATCGCGCTCCATTGTCTCAATATGATTAAAGTTTTGTTCAGTCTTATTTTTTTGCAGGGTATGGACGCGTATTCGACCAGCAAGCGCAAATTCTTTGCGCGGTTGCGTCTGACGCGAAAGATATTTAGTGCGACCGGCACAATCATTACTTCGCTATTCCGTCAAAGCCTTACGGCTTCTCCTTACGAATCGCGCTCCATAGTCTCAATATAATTAAATTTTTGTTCAGTCTTATATTTTTGCAGGGTATGGACGCGTTCAACTATAAAGCGTCACTTCCTGAAAGATACCTATAAAGAATTAATATAATGAAAAAGAAACATCTATTTGAAATTTATCAGTTGAGTTGATTTCATTAATTAGTTGTCCCGGATAGCTTTTTTAAATATAATTAAATTTGATCGAAATATTTTGACGGTTTGATTCGATTATATTGATAAGGAGATCTCAATGGAAGAAGTTAAAACGTTGACTGCCGATCAAATAGTTGAGGCGTTCGGGGACCTTGTTTTCAGGCTATCGTTGCAGTATATCGGCAACGTACAGGAAGCCGAGGATATCACTCAGGAAGCTTTTCTTGCAATGCTGAAAAAGCTGCCATTTAAGAGTGTCGAACACGCGAAACGCTGGCTTATAAAAGTTACCGTCAATAAATGCAAAGACTATCACAGGTCGGCGCGAAGAAAAAACCTGCCGCTTGACGAAAATGTGAAAGCTACATATTTTCAGGAGACGGAAGGACTGGAAGAACTTGAAAAGCTTGATCCTTTGGACAGGAGCATAATATATCTGTTTTATTACGAGGGATACAGCGCAAAGGAAATTGCTGATATCATCGGAAAAACGAGAAACGCAGTCAATATCAGGCTTATGAGGGCGAGAGAAACTCTTAAAGGATTGTTGCAGGAAGGTGAATACAATGAATAGTGCATATTGCAGTATATTATCCGAAACGACGCTCTCGGACGCAAAGAAGAAAGAAATTAAAAACGCGCTCCGCAAATCCCGGAAGGCAAGCAGGGAAACAGACGTAACAGTCGTTTCCAAGCGTGATTTTACAAAAAAACAACTATATAAACTGACTGCGATTGTCGCAGTTTTTGTACTTATAGTCGGATGCTGTTCAGTCTTAGTATCGTCTTTGATAAACTCTCTTAACGGTTCTGACGTGTTGAACCCAATATCCGCAGAGGATTCTCAGCATATGATCGGTGTTGCCGAAAGCGCGCAATACCTTCCGGACAGCGAGATTCTGGCAGTGAGCAACGGTGAAGACTCTCTTTCCGATCAACTGAATCTTTCCGATATCTCATCTTCAGATACGCTTGCCGACGGAACACAAGAATCAAATGACACGATTTACGACAACGTCTATAAAGTCAGCGGCGACGTTATGAATTTCAGTAAAGAGGAGTATGACCGTCTGAACGATTCACTTGCCGTGATTTCTTCGACCGGAATCATAAGAGAAACGACGATTAGCGATTTAAAAGATGAAGTAATTTATGCGCTCAACGCCATACCGGGGTACGATCAGTGGTTTATGTTACCGCACGGTCTTACCGATGAAACAGGCAAAAAACTTTCTCTTAATTCGTATAATCTTTCATACGATAAAGAGTCCGGAAAAATTACGATGAGACGTCTCAGCTGGAAAACAAAAGGTAAAACGTACGACGTTTCGTCCGGAATTTTTTACGATGAAAACACTTATATCAGACAATATATGGTAGTTGAATATTATATCGACGATCAGAACAGAGAAGTCGTTGATTGTACCGTATGTGTTTTCTTGTCTCTGTCAAGCGGTGAATATTACCCTGTTTCGGTTCAGAGGCTTATCAACGTCAAGGACTGTTCTCTGACAAAATATGCTGCAAGTTTTACGCGTAAACAGACCCTTGTAAACGAAATTAAGAATAATAAGTATGCATACGATAAGAACGACTTTTACGATTACGGTATCAACACGTTGATGGTCAGACTAGATTATTCTTCCGAAAACGACATTTCGCTTTTGAAAACCGAATTTGCCACAACGGACAAACACCAGCGGATACCCACCGAAGGCACGCTTGCATATTATAGGAAAGTTGACGATAAGGCGTTATATTACGTAAATCTCTGGAACAATAACGCTAAGGATAACGTGTTCAGAGGAAACGGATATTATCTCAGGATTGATGCTGACAGATTGGATTCTGAATATTATCTCGATAATGAATTGCACGACGTTATCAGTTCTTCTGCTACCGCATTGGGTGAAATCAGATATAATTACCTGTGCAATGTTTGCATTGAAAGCAAAAATTCCGATGACGGGATATTCATTGATTGTTCGCATTATGAGCTTTATCCTGACGTACATAATTATTTTAATCAGATTGTTTGCAACAATGAAAATTGGCTGGAAGATCCATCTTTTGTAAAAGCCGGGATAACGACGCAGTACGAAAGACTTCTGCATAGTCTCGACATCGATTATGCTGTTTACATCGAGATGCAGGGTACCTCGCTTGGGAACCTTGTAAATAAACTTATTGTAGATACCGGTAAAATTTATCATAACGAAAAGATTTCCGATATCGGATACGAGAAAATAAACGAATACGTAAACGAAAACGTAAAACAAATGAGCTTTGAAGAATACTGTAACTTATTATCTGCAAAAGATAATTTTATTTACGATACGGAGCAAAACAGCTCAATATCCGGATCTGAAATATCGATAGATATAAAAACGACGTTTTATCAGCGTAATATCTATGATTTTACTCCTTATTATCTGTGTCTGCTTTATTCAAATGCCGCAGACGAGAACGAATACGTCATATTGAGTAAGCAACAGATTGAAAGTCAGAACGATCCTACCGTTCAGCTTAAATTTGATTTTACGCTGCTTGATCTCATTGAAATTCAGTCTGAAAAACTCAGCAGTTCGTTCGGCAGAACGTTTACGCTGACGTTTGCGGTAATGAAAAAAGAAGGAGACAATATGGTTTTCGACACGGCACAAACTACTGCGGCTATTCGTTTCCTGACGGATCCGCCCGCAACGGATGAAGAATCACAGATAGTTATCAACGGCACCCGATATTCATATATTCTTTCTGAAAACGACGACGGAGGAATAGATCTGACTGTAAAATTGCCATAATGTCATATAGTAAGAGCTATTAGTAGCAACATACAACTCATGTCTGCCGTCGCCCGGAATGGCGGCGGCTTTCTTTAATTTATTGTATATATCAGCTGAAATAGTAATTTATGCTTTGCATTTTTGAGTTATCGCGTAAATTTTACGCTATCTGTTGCCGATTTTTACTCCGTATGTTAAAATAACAATATCGTGAGGTGAAAATATGAAAAAATTCAAACTCGGCTTTATCGGCTACGGAAATATGGCAAAGGCGATAATCGGCGGCATCGTTAAAAGCGGTATTCTCGATAAATCGCAGATTGCAACGTCGGATCCTCTTTGCAAGGACTCGGACGGGATCTTCTGCGTAAACGACAACGACTACGTTGCCGACAACTGCGAATATCTTCTGCTTTCCGTAAAGCCTCAGGTCTTCAAAAGCATTGATTTCAAATGCTCCGCAGACTGCGTGATAAGCATAATGGCAGGCGTTGACAGCGCGTTTGTCGGCAAAAAACTTAACATGGAAGGCAAGGTCATCCGCGTAATGCCCAATACTCCGGCGCAGATCGGCAAAGGCACGGCGGCGATCGCGGTAAACGGACTAGACAAGAAGCACAACGATTTCTGCAAGGCGATTTTCGACAGCGTAGGCGAAGCGTATTTTATCCCTGAAGACAATTTCGACGCGGTAACTTGCGTGAGCGGAAGCGGTCCTGCGTACGCTTATTATTTCGCAAAAGCAATGATAGAAGGCGGCGTAGTGAACGGTCTTGACAAAGAAACTTCCAAAAAACTTACGCTGAACACTATCATTGGCGCATGCGAAATGATAAAAGCAAATCCCGACGTTCCGATTGGAATGCTTATTTCCAACGTTTGTTCAAAGGGTGGCACGACGATCGAAGCCGTCAACGTTTTTGAAAGCTGTCAGATGGACAAGATCGTCATAGACGCAATGACTGCATGCAGAAAGCGCAGTGAGGAACTGAGGGAAGGCAAATGAAGAAAGTCGATCTCTACACGGACGGCGCTTGCTCCGGCAATCCGGGCGTAGGAGGCTGGGGCGCGATCCTGATATACAACGGGCACGAAAAAGAGATCAGCGGATACAGCAAAGATACGACCAACAACCGTATGGAGATCTTTGCCGTGATACAGGGGTTGAAGCAGCTCAATCAGCCTTGCGAAGTGACCGTATACAGCGATTCTGCGTACGTCTGCAACGCCTTTCTCGAAGGGTGGATAGACGACTGGCAGGCGCTGAACTGGCGCACGAAGTCAAAAGACAAAGTGAAGAACGAGGATCTGTGGAAATTGCTTCTTATGCAGATGGAAGGGCACAAGGTCTCATTCGTCAAAGTCAAAGGTCACGCCGACAACGTATACAACAACCGTTGCGACAAACTGGCGACCGGAGAAATCGCAAAACACAACAAACCGTCCGAATAAGGGCGGTTTTTCATTGTTTTCAGTCAATGCGAACCAATGGCGCAGACGAAGTCCGAATTGACGATTTTAAACAAATAATGACCTTTAAATATTAATTTTCAACGCGCGTAATTTTATGCCTTCGTTACAAATAATATATATGTGACGGAGACGAAATGACGAAGAGAGAAAGGATTTTCGGCGCGTTGTTGATTGCGGGGATATCCGCAGGCGCCGCTTTTTGCGTATACTGCCTGAATTCGCTCGGTGTGGGAGAACTAAAAACCGCGCTGATGTACTGCGCAGTCGCCGCGCTTGCGTTTTCCGGATTTTTCGGCACCTTCATGAATTACGAAATAGCGTTCAAAGGCGGATTTATCGGCTCAGTAATAGCCCTCATAGTGTTCGCCGGCTATATCGTCGCAGTCAGAAACGGATGGATTTCGCTGTTCAGCGACAGAGAAGCTATGCAACGTTTTATTTCAGAATACGACGGCTACGCGATCGCCGTTTTCGTTGCGGTACAATTTCTGCAGGTGACAATTCTTCCTTTGCCGTCAACGATAACGACTCTTGCGGGTATCGCGCTTTTCGGGGTCTGGAAAACGGTGCTTTACTCAAGCATCGGAATAATCGCCGGGTCGGTTTTCGCATTCTTCCTTGGCAGAACGTTCGGCGTAAAACTGATCGTCTGGGTCTGCGGCGCAAAAATGTTTGCAAAATACCGCGATCTGGTCGAAGGAAAAGACGTGCTGATGCTGTATGCAATGTTTCTTCTGCCGTTTTTTCCGGACGACCTGCTTTGCCTGATCGCAGGGCTTGGGACCATGTCGTACAAATCCTTTTTCGTAATGATGCTGATCACACGTCCGATCGGCGCGTTGTGGGTCGCAGGCGTGTTCAGAGGCGCGGTCTCAATTCCGTTCACCGGCTGGGGCATTGCCGTATGGATAGCGATATTTGTTGCCACGGTTGCAATTTTCGTCCTGCTTTATAAGTACGGCGACGCGATAACCGCCCGTATGAGCGAATTCTTTTCAAAATTTTCATCTGAAAAAAGCGAGGAGCGCAAAGATAATAAATCAGCCGTATCAGAGAAGAAAAAGCGGAGTATTCTGTCTCTGTCTGCTTCATCTCCTCAGTCTGAAATAGAAAAGAAAAGCGTAAAACGGACTTCGCTCACAGATTACAAAAACAACGGAAACGAGATTGTCAAATAAAAAAGCTCCGCTTTTGCGGAGCCTTTCGTCTTTCAGTTCACGTGATAATGATTACTCTTGTAAAGTCTGTAATAAATCGCGATTGCGATCGGTATCATAAGCAGAAATACCAGCGGGATTATCACAGGACGGACCATTGAATCGAAATTGTCGATTCTTGCGCCGAAAGCGAGGAAACCGATCAATACTATAAGTATCACGGCGTTGATCATAACAATTAACGAATTTATCAATGCATTTTTAGCACGGAAATTAGCTTTTATCCTCTTTTTAGGATCAACGCAGTAGGATATGAACATCGCAACCGGATAAAGAAGTCCCAATGCAAGAAAACCGAAAAGTCCGGGAAGATTCTGACCGTACTTAGGTGCGGTCGAGAAATACGCTATAAGCACGCCGATCGCGTAGACGATATAGGTGAGTATCGAGCTGTCGCGGTTGAGTCTGTTGCTGAAATAATACTGATTTATGTAATATTCGCTGGTGTTTTTCTTAACGTACGGGCGCAGATTGTAGCCTTCAGACATCATTTTGGACTTAAGTTCAGAAGTGGACAGATAGTCGATCCTTTCTTCGTCGTCCTGAGCTGAAGCCACTGCCGCATGTGAAGGCGAAACCTGGGTCATCGGAACATTGTATATGCTGTCGAAACTGTCGATATAATTGACTGTCTGACGGCTGGAATAATCGTCGTATGCCGCGTCCTGAGAAACGTCGGTGTTGTAAGTTCTGACTTCCTGTGCCGGCTGTGGCTCTCTTCTTTCGTACAGCGCGTCTCTTGATTCTTCTCGCGCAGCCGAATCCTGTGCCGTAGCAGGAGAGTCTGAAACGTAAGAAGTATAGTTCCCGGCAGGTTGTTGCTGAGTCTGAGCGGCTTCCGGAGCCGAAACGTCAGTTGGACGACCTGAGTCTGCCGGAGTTTGCGTAGATTCGCGCATTTCTTCCTGCGGCTGAACTGCGTCGACGCGATCTTCTCCGTAAAACACGGGAGAAGGACCTGCTTGTTGTGTTGAGGTCGTGACGTTGTCGGAATTATCTTCGCTGACATCATCGTAAACAGGCTCAGCATCCTGAGCCGCATCGTATTCTTCAACACGGTCTACGCCGTAGTTTTCATCTGCTACTGTGGTGGATGAAGCATCTGAAGGATTGCCTGAAACGCGATCAGAAGTTTCGCTCTGCGTACCGCCGACGTTTTCCTGAGACGCGACTGTCTCGCTTGCGATATCTGAAACGACTGAATCGCTCTGTGCCGGGGCGTTTTCAGTTGCCGAGTCAAAGGCACGCTGATCAGGCGGGCAGACGTATTCAACCACGTAACCGTTCCCGATTTCGTCATATTCGTCGACCGGCGGAGCCTGCGTCTCCGGCGGCACGGAGTATTCGTCCGGGCGTAGAGAAAAACCGTCATCATAAACGTAATGATCCGAAGGTTGAACGGAAGAAGCCGAAACGTTTTCACGTTCTTCGTCCTGATTGTCGAGATCGCTGTCGACGCCGGGTTTATTTCTTCTGGTCAAAGGTCTGAAATTGGAAGGATCGAACGGCGCGACCTGTCTTTCCGGATCGAATTCTTCGTCAGAAAGAAGGCTGTCGATTATCGTGCGGCTGAATTCCCACTGATGCTGATCGCTTTCAAGAAATGCGCGCCCCGCAGGCTGAAGGGAATAATAAACTCTCTGCGCGCCGTTGGACGTATCGCCTTTATAAGAACGTATATAACCTTGTTTTTCAAGTCTCTTAAGACAGCTGTAAAGGGTAGGCTGCTTGAGAGTGTACATACCTTTACTTTTTTCTTTGATCTCGTTGAGGATCTCGTAGCCGTACTTGTCCTCATAGTAAAGCGACTTGAGGATTATCGTATCTACGTGACCTCTGATAAGGTCAATGTTCACGTTTGAGTTGTCCATTGTCTATCTCCCGAGTTTCTCCTATAAAATATAATACTATAACAGAGAAGGTAAGTCAAATAAAACAATATTTTTATTATAAAATTTAAATATTTATGGAGAAATAATTCTTAAATAGCGTAAAATTTATAACTATTTAGCCAAATTCTGGGTATTAATTAATTGATAAGAATATATTATGCAAAAGCAATGCAAAAGCGCACGCAAAACCGATATTCAAAAAAATCAAATAACTGGGAAGCAATGCATCTGATCGGAAACAGTAATAATATTGATATACAATATATAAACAATGATCAAAAACACAAAAACTTCCAACCGATAATTATCAAATAAATATCTGAGAAATTGCATTGAAGATAAGAGCAGAAAAATATGATTTAATAAGATTTATGACGTATAAAAACACATAAAAAATTGCGTTTTAAAGGCAAAAAAGCATATAAAAAGCGCAAAAACTCAGTAAATCAACGGTATAAAGAGCAGCTGATATATTAAGACGGAATAATTGAAAAATCTCACGCGTCAGCCGGCTTTATTACGTTTTTACGTAACATTTTGCGACGTAAGAGGCATTGGTCAGGCGGAGCAGTAATAAGAACTGAAATACGAAATCAACGCGAAACCGCTCGGATCCGACTGAAGAGTATTATTCGTCCACACACTTTCTGAAAGGAAATCATTAAAAATTATATGGACTTTTTCGAAGTTTAAGGCGCAGAACTTATCTGATTTTAGAAAAAACAGAGTATCGACCTTCATCTCAACTATTCGCAAAACACAACTTTTGCGAAATGATAGC
>CALWKT010000080.1 GCA_944381335.1 uncultured Christensenellaceae bacterium | reverse complement strand
TGGCGGTACGCCTCTTGCTTGCCGCCCTGATCTTCTGATTTTTGATGATCTCGTCCTGTTTGGACTTGTTAAACTCTCTTCCCATTCCCTTATCTTATACGACGCAGTTTCAGCCTGAATGCTTTTTTCACGCATATGCACGTACGCTATTCAGCGCGCGCATGCTGTCGCATATATAAATATTATATTATAATAATTTTATGATGTCAATAGTAAAATAGAAAAAATCAGCGGAAAATCACGCTGAAAACGGCTATTTTTTAAAAAAAGCGCCTTTTCAGGCGCACAAAAACCCCACCCCGATTTCGGGGTGAGGTTTGATAAGATCAATTTCTTATCCGATAAATATACTTGCTATTAAGCTTCTACGCCGAAATCGATAGTAAACGTAGCTGTACCTTTCGACAAACTGCTTCCTGCAAGAGGACCGTCAAGCCATACGTAGATGTACATATCCAACTCATCACCGGCAGCTAATACGAAATCGCCCTTAGATGTCGTATAAACGCAAGAACCAGAAGCCGTATTATTAAGTTCCACAGGATTAAAAAGATCTACTGTAAGAGTATCGCTTCCGGTATATCCTTGATCGACACCAGAAGTATTTTTATAGCTTGATACAGTTGCTTCCGTCGGGAAAGCACCTACCGTTTCACTGTTCAAACCATAATCGTAATGAGTACCGAAAACAACGGTTTTCCCTGCATTTGCTCCGCTCATAGGAGTAGCAATAATCAAAAATCTTATCGCCTCTGCAAAACGCAAATCATACTGTGTACCATCTTCCTCTCCATTAGGATTAATTGTAACCTTGATTTGCAATTTTTGTTCAGCGTCTTTGAAATTTTCTAGTTTCAATCTTGCTACGTTAGGCGTACCTGTGGAAGTTGTTGTAAACGCACTACCTTCATAAGAAACCTCTTTAATATCTTTAAGGTTCTTATTATTTTCAGAATTAGCTGTAAAGAATGCCGCTCCGGGCAATCCTCCCCAAGCAGTATCGTTAGGAACAACATCGAGATCAGATACATCTATCAGTTCGCTGGGTGCAAAAGATTTCATATCTGATGAAGTCCATATTCCGAACGTAGACGAAGGCGACGTCGAACCGGCCGCTTCGTTGAACAGAATCGACGAGTTGGACGTTACGCTGTAAGAACCTCCGGTCGTACTACTTTCATATTTGTACAAAGCGAACAAAGACGACGAAGCCT
The DNA here is from genome assembly GCA_944381335.1 of uncultured Christensenellaceae bacterium. The sequence goes on along the minus strand of CALWKT010000080.1, from coordinate 13,908 downwards.
GAGCCGTAAACGTATCGGTAGCCTGCGTCGAAGAACTCGACGAGAACCACGCGAAAGTCGCGGTGGTCAGAGCAACAACGATTACGAGCACAGTAGCTATTGTTGTAATTACCAAACTCTTTTTCATAATTTTACTCTCCTTATCTTTTTAGATTTGTATTGTTTTGTTAGTTTTGCCCATATGTCACGCCTTGCGGCGCTTAGTTCTTATTGATCGGCTTTTCCCAGCAGGGTCTCAAGCTTCTTTTTGGGTTTGGCGAACGCACTGCCGCTGAACACCGTGACCCCCTCTTTCCCGAACAGATCAACGTTGTTTTTGTTGACGACGTTGCCGAGAACGAGTTTTATGCCCTTCTGACCCGCGAGGTTCGCGAAGATCGAAAGAAGGGAAAAATTGCTCTGATTGTAATAGCGGTAGTCAAGCAGAAAATATTCAGGTACATACTTGGCTATTACGTCCATCGGAGCGCGCTCGATGCCCTCTATCATGATATGAGCGCCGCGCTTGGTCAAGAAGTTCAGACCCAGGCGGCTGTTCCTTTCGCCGAAGGCTTCAAGCTGAAAGATGTCGAAACACAGCACCAGGTTGTCTTTCAGAAGACCGGCAAGCCTGTGCACGTTGCCCTCTGCCAACAGGCGACTGCTCACCTTGTAGATGAACTTCGCGGCAGGATATTTTTCAGAATCTTCTTCGAATTGTGTGAGAGCGAGGAAATTGAGAGTTTCGATGCGGGAACTCGTCTGCGCCGCCGGGACGTACTGCCACGGATATAAAACGCCGAGCACATCGTCTTCAAGAATCTGCCAGACTTCGATGAATTCCGTCTTGCCTTCCCCGTCAAAGTAGGGCATGTAGCAATAAGAAACGGGTTTCTTGACGGTAGCCGCTTTTCCCATACGGCAAATTTGCCTCCTTACCACACAACGCGAGAAAACTCGCCTTATACTGTTATGATATACGCATTGATAAAGGTTGTCAATACCTTTTTTCATTTTTTTCTTGACGAAAATGAGTTTTTTACGCAAAAAACGTGCTTTTACGACGTTTTCCGGCTGAAAAAATTTATGTTTGCTTTAAGGTAAAATTCTTGACACGTATTGAGTTATCGCCACTCAAGGCGCGAAAAATCCGTGCACGATGCAAAAATTTTTTCGGCGCGGTTTGATCTCGTGCAAAAAAATGTCGTGACCGCCTGTCAAAAACGGTCTGACCGTCCGTCAAGAGTCCGTCACAGCCGCCCGGCGCGAAAAGTCTCTCATGCCTTGCCTCTCCCCTTTTGACCTGAATAGGCTACACGTATGTGTATTATTTATATTTTCTTCGTGCGCGAATGTAAAATTTTTAACGCGTTTTATCTTTTTGTATCCATAAATATTTCGTTGCGAATTTGCGCTTTTTTGCACAAAGCAACGTTTTGAACCGCTTTTTTATGGTTATAATGGTATATTTTGGGTTTTATTTTTGTCTTGACTTTAAAAATACGGAATTGTATAATTAAACTACAAAAAAATGCATAACTTAGGAGGTTATCAAATTATGACAAAGAAACATATTTGGGCTAAGTTGCTCGTTGTTGCTTTGATCGTTGCAATGGTATGTGCCTTCTTTATCGGTTGTGACAAGGACAAGACCCCTTCTGACACCGATGATGACGACAAGACCTGCACGTCTCACGTTGACGCAAACAAAGACGGCAAGTGCGACAACTGCGGCGCTACAATGTCTAGCAAACCCGATGTTGACACCGCCGCCATCACCGATCTCCTCGGAGTCGTTGACGACGCGATCGCTCAGCTGGATATCGACAACGTAGGCAACATCGGTACCGACGCTTACATCGAGCTTTCTATGGTCCAGGGCAACGAGACCCACGACATCAGAATCGACCTCGATCTTTCTCTCGACCTGCTCAATGACGCTGAATCCGTGTACACCAACAACGCTTTCGGTTTCTCCGTAACCGTTGACGGAACGAGAGAGTTCGGCCTCTGGTACGTCGATGCCGGCTCTGAAACCCCCGAAGGCGAGCCTGTGGACAACTACTTCTACCTCTCCTCCGGCGGCCAGAACCTCAGAATCAACGCTCCTTCAGTCGCTTCCATCCTGGAAAGATACGAAGTCAACGCTGACGTTGAAGTCGGCAGCAAGCTCGAAGGCGTTTCCGTCACCGAACTCGCCGGCAGCTATGTCGGCATGATCGCAGGTTTCGTCACCATCGACCATGAGACCGACGGCAACAAGGAGATCTTCTCCCTCAACCTGAGAGAGCTGTTCAACCCGCAGGGTCTGCTCTACGGCGCAGTTGACTCTCTCCTCTTCGGCGAAGAAGCAACCGTCCTCGACCTCGCTTCCATCCTCAGCGAGATGAACGTTGCGATCAGCTCCTCTTCCGCGCTGTACGACATCCTGCCCGACATTGATCTGCAGGTGATCGGCAACTACGACTCTTCCAAGAACTTTGAGAGCATTTCTCTCGGCCTCGCAGTCGGCGAAAAGGCTGACGGCATCACCATCCCGGCAGTAACAGGCGACGGCTACAACCTCGTTGAAACCGTTCCCGCTACCGACCTCTCCGCGACGCTCGGCTACAAGTTCTTCTCCAGCAACTACGACGCATACGACAACGTTTCCGAAGCTCAGAACGCGACTATCGCAGACGTCGAAAACTGGACCGACGTCGGCCTGCTCAACTTCGCTCTCGAAGCTCAGGTCTCCCTCGGCAAAACCGAAGCTACCAAAAAGACCTATGACGTTGAACTCTCCGCAGACATCGACCTTTCCGCTGTAGCTGACGCTACTTTCGTAAAGACGCTGTACTACACCGAAAACGGCGTTGCGACGTCCAAAGACTGGTTCTACCTCAGAGGCGTAGGTCCCTTCGCAGATGACACCGACCTCGACGTTATCGACACCCTGCTCCCCGCTATCAACAGCCTCTACATCAAGATGGTAAACGTTGAAGATCCCGAAGATATCCTTCTTATCAACCTTGACGAGAAGATCACGATGGACGAAACCGGCCTCGGTTTTGAGACCGGCAGAATGACGATCAACCTCGCGGCTGTCACCGGCATTCTCGAGACCTTCGGTCTGACCAATTCCATCCCTGGAAACGTCTCTGACATGATCAGCAAACTGAACGGTTCGCTCGGCATGGCTACGGTCCTCGAAGCTATCAAGCCCGTTCTTTCCAGCTTCATTTACACCAAGGTTCCTGCCGGCGCCACCACGACCGCTCCCGCAAGCGCTACGAGCAACGAGCTGGCAATGACAGAGGGTGAAGAATCTACCGAACCCAGCGTTGTCGAAATCATCACCGAAGTCATCAACAAAGTCATGGCTTGCGTGTCCATTGACACCGCAACTTCCAGCATCACCGCTGAAGGTTCCGGCGCTGATTACACCGTCGGCGGCGCAGAACTCACCTTCGACATCACCGCTTCTCTGCTCAAGGGCGAGAACAATGCTGTAAACGGCGTTAAAGTTGCTGTTGACGAATTCGTCTCTGACTACAACAATGGCGAAGTTGTCACTTCTGTAAACGGTAGCATCCAGCTCGGCGGCGGAGAACTGTTCAAGGCTGAAGTTGCCGTTGATCAGAACAAGGCAGAAGTAGACACGCTCGACATCTACATCGCGCTCACTCTGGAAAAGATCGGCTACGGTTGTGCTACAACTTCCCCCGTCGTTCTCGGCGCTGATCAGAACCCCACCGGCTCCATCTTCGTTGAAGGAGCAGGCTGGTCCATCAGCAAGTAATTGCAACCTCGACCTCAACGGTCGACAATAAAAGGAGGAGCTCTTCAGGGGCTCCTCTTTTTTTCTGCGCCGGTTTTCTCTTTTTCCGTTTTTTTGCTTTGTCTCTTTCCCTTTCTGCTCTTCTTCTGTTTTTCTTACCTTATCTGCACGCACGCCGTTGCAACCGGTTTGTCTGTTTCGCCGATGCCTGCCCGTCAGATTTCCGTTTCAGCCCGGTCACATGCCCTTGCCGGCGCCTGCGCGCGTATATACGCTTTTTATATCAATTACTTTACAAAAAAATACACTTGTTTTATAATATATCTATATATTTGCATCCAAAGCAAAATCTACCGAATACGGAGTTTATATGGATTTTCTTCAAATTGAAAAAAAGTGGCAAAAACGTTGGGCTGACGAAAAACTGTACAGCTTCGACAAGTCCAGAATGGACAAAAAGTATTATGTGCTCGAGATGTTCTCCTACCCTTCAGGCGCGAAACTCCACGTGGGGCACTGGTACAACTTCGGCCCGTCGGACAGCTACGCGCGTTTTATGCGCATGAACGGCTACGAGGTCTTTCAGCCGATGGGCTTCGACGCGTTCGGCCTCCCCGCAGAAAACTACGCAATCAAAACGGGCATCCACCCGCAGGACAGCACCCTCAAGAACATTGAGACGATGGAAAAACAGCTCAAAGCGATGGGCGCTTCCTTCGACTGGGATTACGAGGTCAAGACCTGCATGCCCGATTACTACAAGTGGACGCAGTGGATCTTCCTTCAGTTCTATAAAAAAGGGCTCGCCTACCGCAAAGAGGCGCCCGTCAACTGGTGCCCGCATTGCAACACCGTGCTCGCCAACGAACAGGTCGTCGACGGCGCGTGCGAGCGTTGCGGCACGACGGTCGTGCGCAAGAACCTGACTCAGTGGTTCTTCAAGATCACGGATTATGCAGAAGAACTCCTTCAGGGTCTGGACAAGCTCGACTGGCCTGAAAAAACCAAGCTGATGCAGAAAAACTGGATCGGTAAATCCACGGGCGGAGAGATCACGTTCGACTGCGAAAGCGGCGATTCTTTCAAAGTGTTCACCACCCGCGCGGATACCATTTTCGGCGTTTCTTACGTCATTCTCGCGCCCGAGCATCCGCTCGTCGACAAGCTGACCACCCCCGAACACAAGGCGGAAGTGGAAGCCTACAAGGAAGCCTGCGCGAAAAGCTCTGAGATCGAAAGACTCTCCACCTCCCGCGAAAAAACGGGCGCGTTTACCGGCGCGTACTGCATCAACCCGGCGAACGGCGAAAGGGTGCCGATCTGGATCGGCGATTACGTGCTGTATTCCTACGGCACCGGCGCAGTCATGGGCGTCGCCGCTCACGACGAGAGAGACTACGATTTCGCCAAAAAGTACGACCTGCTCATACGCCGCGTGATACGCTCCAAGGACGGCTCCGACGACTCGCTCCCCTATTGCGACTACGGCGTTATGGTCAACAGCGGTCAGTTCGACGGCATGACCACCGAAGAAGGCAGAGTCAAAGTCATTGAGTGGCTCGCCAAGACCGGTCACGGTGAACTCAAGACGAATTACCGCCTGCGCGACTGGCTGATATCCCGCCAGCGTTACTGGGGCTGCCCGATACCTATCATACATTGCGATCACTGCGGCGAAGTGCCCGTACCCGAAAGCGACCTGCCCGTCAGACTTCCGTACAACGTAGACTTCAAGCCGGACGGCAAATCACCCCTCCTCAAGTGCGAGGAATATATGAATACCGTCGGCCCGATAGGCGGCAGACCCGCAAGGCGCGACCCGGACACGCTGGACACCTTCGTCTGCTCCAGCTGGTACTTCCTGCGCTACCCCGACGCAAACAACGACAAGATGGCGTTCGACCCTGAGATCATCAACAAAATGCTCCCCGTCGACAAATATATCGGCGGCGCGGAACACGCCTGCATGCACCTCCTGTACGCCCGCTTCTTCACCAAGGCGCTCAGAGACCTCGGCTACCTCAAGTTCGACGAGCCGTTCACCTCGCTCGTGCACCAGGGCACCATACTCGGTCCCGACGGCTTCAAGATGAGCAAGTCGCGCGGAAACGTCGTGTCTCCCGACGATTACGTCAGCAAATACGGCTCCGACGCGTTCAGGCTCTACCTGATGTTCGGCTTCTCTTACGTCGAGGGCGGCCCGTGGAACAGCAACGGGCTTGAATCCATAGTCAAGTTCATGGAGAGAGTGGAACGCCTCGTAAAACGCAGCATAGACGGCGGCACGGGCGAAGGCACCTTCGGCGAAGCCGAAAAAGCGCTCAATTTCGTGCGCCACAACACGATCAGACGCGTCACCGACGACACCAAGCAATTCTCCTTCAACACCGCGATAGCGCGTCTTATGGAGTTCGTCAACGCGACTTATAAGTACCTTGACTCCGGCAACAAAGTCAACAATAAGTTCGTCCGCGAGTCAGTCGAAGATCTCGTGCTTATGATGGCGCCGTTCGCACCGCATTTTGCCGAAGAACTCAACGAAATGCTCGGCCATAAAGAGAGCGTTTTCAACCGCGCTTACCCCAGATGCGACGAAAAAGCGCTCGTCCTCGACGAATACGAACTCGCCGTTCAGGTCAACAGCCGTATGAAAGCAAAGATCGTCGTCCCCGTCGACGCAGACGAAAACACGATCAGAGAAACCGCGCTCGCAAACGAACAGGTGAAACTGGCGATCGGAAATATGAACGTCGTCAAAGTGATAGTCATACCCAAGCGCCTCGTCAATATCGTCGTAAAATAAGGAGTCAACCATGATAGACATAAAACTCATCAGAACAAATCCTCAGCTCGTAAAAGATAACATAAAGAAAAAGTTCCAGGACGAAAAACTCGTCCTCGTCGACGAAGTCGAAGCCCTCGACAAGGAGTTCAGAGAGGCTAAGACCCGCGGCGATTACCTGCGCGGTCAGCGCAACGCCGTCAGCAAACAGATCGGCGGATTTATGGCTAAAGGCGACAAAGCCGCTGCCGAAGAAGCGAAAAAACAGGTCTCGGACATCGCCGCGGAACTGCTCGCCCTCGAAAAACGCGAAGAAGTCCTCCAGGAAGAGATCAGAAAACGCATGCTCGTCATCCCCAATATCATTGACGACAGCGTGCCCATCGGCAAGGACGACAGCGAAAACGTAGAAGTGGAACGCTTCGGCGACCCGTACGTCCCGCCCTTCGAGATCCCCTACCACGTGGACATCATGGAAAGCCTCGACGGCATCGACCTGGACAGCGCGCGCCGTACAAGCGGCAACGGGTTCTATTACCTGACCGGCGACATCGCACGCCTGCACAGCGCGATCCTCTCCTATGCGCGCGACTTTATGATCGACCGCGGATTCACTTACTGCATACCGCCGTTTATGATCCGCTCCGAAGTCGTCACCGGCGTCATGAGCTTTGCCGAAATGGAAAACATGATGTACAAGATAGAGGGAGAAGACCTCTACCTGATCGGCACCAGCGAACACTCTATGATCGGCAGATTCATGAATACCACCCTGCCTGAAAATACCCTGCCCAAAACGCTGACGAGCTACTCTCCCTGCTTCCGCAAAGAGGTCGGCGCGCACGGCATTGAAGAACGCGGCGTTTACCGCATACACCAGTTTGAGAAACAGGAGATGATCGTCATCTGCAAGCCCGAAGAAAGCCCCGAATGGTTTGTGAAACTCTATACGAACACGGTGGATTTCTTCCGCACCCTCGACATCCCCGTGCGCACCCTCGAGTGCTGCTCGGGCGACCTCGCAGACCTCAAGGTCAAGAGCCTGGACGTAGAAGCGTGGTCTCCCCGTCAGAAAAAATACTTCGAGGTGGGCAGCTGCTCCAACCGCGGCGACGCTCAGGCAAGACGCCTCGGCATCCGCATAAAGGGCGCGGACGGCAACTATTTTGCGCATACGCTCAACAACACCGTCGTCGCTCCTCCCCGCATGCTGATAGCTTTCCTTGAAAACAACCTCAATGAAGACGGCAGCGTGCGTATCCCCGTTGCGCTCAGACCTTATATGGGCGGCAAAGAGGTCATCAGAAAGCAATAAACGAAAAAGCCGCTTTCCGGCGGCTTTACGTTTGCCCCGCCGGGCATTGCCGCATAGCCGCGGCAGGCAGACCCTGCCCGTCATACCGCGGCTTGTCTCACGCCGGCAACGCGATTCGTCTGATGACCTACGGCGCGAAAGCGCAGGGACGATCGTTCAAACTTCGGCTCGCCGCACAGGCAAAACAAAAAGAAAACAGAAAACCATTGCCGCGCTCTCCGGCGCGGAAAAGCGAGGAAAAAATGGAACGCGAAGAAGAATATTACGAAGAAGAACGGGAGCCGGAAAAGAGCCTGCTGAAAGGCGCTCTGCTCAGCCCTTTCGCGGCGGTCATCACCGTGATCGTCGTCTGCTTCGCACTTGTCGCAATAACGCTTTCCACCCCGTTTGTATTTATTGTAGCTCTGATCAGACTTTCGTTCGATTTCAGGCTGACGGGCAGATATACGCTTTCCTTCGTGGACAAGATCGCCACAGTCGCTTTTGCGATCGTTTACGGCGCATGGTACAAGATCTTCCATAAAGGCGAATAATCCCTTGACGGGACTGCCCCTTTGCGACAAAAACAGACAAGATCGTTTTAAACGGATTGATCGGTAAACCTTTTTTAAACGTAAAAAATTCCGCGGATAACCGCGGATATTTTTTTTGTTTAATAATTTAAAATTGCCGATAAGTTTCGGGTTTTTCGGGTATTTCCCGGTTTTTGCCCTGAGGTTTCCGCCTGATCTCACTTTTAAATATTCTTTTTGAATATCCTGCGCCTGAACACGGGCGCGCTTTCTCCGGCTTTCACCATCTCTCGGGTCAGAAGCTTTCTCATCTCTTCTTTTACCCCGGCGTACTCGCGCGAATTGATCAGGTTCCTGCGCTCGCCCTTGTCCTTTTCCTTGTCGTACAGATAGTCGTCCTTATAAACGTTTGTGTCGTAATCAAAGCCGGACGTCACGCTGTATACGTACCTTTCCGTTATCACGCATCTGCCGTTGCCGCTCTCGCTTATATGCACGAATACGCAGTCGCGTTTCTCCGCCGACTGAAGGGGGATGCCGTCGAAATGCCCGGGCGCCGCCAGTCCCGCCGCTGTCAGAAGCGTGGGCGGAAGGTCTATCAGAGACACGAGTTTTTTCGCGTCCAGTTCTCCTTTTTCATACGCTCCGCCGAAGATTATCAGCGGAATGTGCGTGGACGCACTGTGGCAGGAGCGCTTGTATTCGAAATTGCGCGTTCTGAAATGACAGCCGTGATCCGAAGTGTAGATGAGCAGCGTGTTCTCGTATCTTCCCTTCTTTTTCAGTTCGTCGACGATGCGCGCGACGTTCTTGTCAAGCGCTTCGCAACATGCAAGGTATGAGGGATAATGGAACACGTGATCCCCGGGAAGCCCTTTTATGTCCTCGGGATAAGGCATGCCCTTGAACTTCGCCGCACTTCCCGGCGGACATTCGAAACGCCCGGATGTGTTCTGATGATGAGGCTCAAGGTACGAAACGAAAAGGAAATACGGCTTTTCGTGCGGCTTGCCGATATAGTCCACGACGTAATCCGTCATCCTGTCCGCCCTCACGCCGTCAAAACGCACTTCATTGCAGTCGTTGTCCCACAGCACGCCGCCGCTGCCCGTCGAAGAAAACTCAAGAAGATCCGCCGCCAGCCAGTATTTGTAACCGCCCCTGAGTTGCTCGGGGACTCCCTTTTTTCTGTATTCGAGACCCTTTGAAGCCAGATGCCATTTGCCGATATACGCGGTGTCGTAGCCGCCCTCGTTGAATACGTCTGCAAGATGCACGTCCTCTTTTCTCATCGGAACGCCGTTGGTGATACAGCCGTTTTTGTTGGGATATACCCCCGTCTGAAGGCACGCCCTCGCAGGTCCGCAGACAGGCTGGCAGGTGTAGGCGCTGTCAAAAACGTCTCCTTCTTCGGCAAACGCGACAAGATTGGGCGTGACTTCTGAAGTCACGGTATCCGCCCTCTGCTGATCGCTGAAAATAAAGATTATGTCAGGTCTGTTTTTCATGTTTTCCCCTTATGCTCGCCGGCTTTTCGCGGCTTTAAGACTCCCTTCCCTCAACTTTTGAGTTTTGTTATTTTATAAGCTGCCGCGCGGTCTTTTCCGTCCGTCCTGCCGGACGGCTTTTAGCTCAAAAACGCTTGTTTCCGCGTTGATCTGCGCGCAGTTTACTATGCAAACGCGTTTCGTCTGATTTTCTCGTCTGCCGCTTTAACAACGGATAATACGCGGAAAAAACGCAGCAAAGAAAATCTCTGCGGCGCGCTCTTTATTCTTTGTCTTTTGCGGCAAGTTTCTGACCCATGATGACGCCCATCACGGAAGCCATCATAAGTCCTCTCGTCCAGCCGCTGCTGTCGCCCAGGCAATGCAACCCCTTTATGCTCGTGTTGAAGTCCTCGTCCATCTTGACCTTGTTGGAATAGAACTTGAGCTCGGGCGAATAAAGCAACGTTTCCGCCGCCGCGAAGCCGGGAACGACCTCGTCCACCGCCTGAATGAAGTTGATGATGTTTATCATCGCGCGGTAAGGCATCGCCGCCGTGATGTCGCCCGCTACCGCGTCCGGAAGCGTGGGACGGACGTTGCTCCTCGCGAGCTCCTTCTGCCACGTCCTCTTGCCGTCTATGATGTCGCCGTATCTCTGCACGAGAATGTGCCCCGCGCCCAGCATATTAGTCAGTTCGCCGATCTTCTGCGCGTACGCTATCGGCTGATTGAACGGCTCCGAGAAGTTGTGCGAACAGAGTATCGCAAGGTTTGTGTTGGGCGACTTCAGCTCCTTGTAGCTGTGCCCGTTGACGACCGCGAGATCGTTGTCGTAATTCTCCTGACTGACGAAACCGCCCGGGTTCTGGCAGAAAGTGCGCACCTTGTTCTTGAACGGCTTGGGATACCCGATGAGCTTGGACTCGTAAAGCACGCGGTTGACCTTTTCCATGACCTCGTTCCTGACCTCGACCCTGACGCCGATGTCGACGGTGCCGGGCTGGTGCATTATGTTGTGCTCCGCGCACAGGTGCTCAAGCCAGTCCGCGCCGCGCCTTCCTGTCGCAATGACGGTGTTCTTCGCGCGTATCTCCTCCACCTTCTTGCCGTTGTCGATGATGACGCCGCAGCACTTGTCGCCCTCCAGGATTATGTTCTCGCACTGATAGCCGAACATTATCTCCACGCCGTTTTTGATCAGGTACTGCTCGATCGCGTAATATATCTGCTGAGCCTTTTCAGTGCCCAGATGGCGTATCGGACAATCGACCAGCTTGAGCCCGGCTTTTATCGCGCGCTTTCTGATCTCCTTGACCTCCTCGTCCTGCCCTATCCCCTCGACGTGGGTGTCCGCACCGAACTCAAGGTATATCTTGTCCGTGTATTCTATCATGCTCTGCGCGTAGTCCTCGCCGATGAGTTCGGGAAGCGAACCACCCACCTCGTGACTCAGCGACAGCTTGCCGTCCGAGAACGCGCCCGCGCCGCTGAACCCGGTCGTGATGTGGCAGTACGGCTTGCAGTTCACGCAGACGTTTGTCTTTGCCTTGGGGCAACGGCGGTTTTCTATCGCCACGCCCTTTTCCACGATCAGTATCGAACCTTTATAGTTGTGGCGGATCATCTCTATCGCGGTGAATATGCCCGCGGGACCCGCGCCTATGATTACTGTGTCGTATTTCATTTTCTTATCCTCTCCTTCTTTTCTGCTCTGCGGCTATAAGGCGTTGCCTCTTTCCGCTTTTGTCTTTTACTATATTTTTTCTGCCCGTGTCGATTATCGCATATTTCACATGTCTTTATCCGACAGGGTGTTTTTTCTTGAGTCGTCGTTTCCCTTCTCTTGCCGGCAACGCCGCCGGAGTTTTATACGTCATTCCTCTCTCTGCCAATCCCGGGCAGGGCGATAAAGCTCAAAAGATACGGCTCAAAGACGCGTATAAAAAGCCGCGCCTTTTGCGGCACGGCGTAATCTGCGCTTGTCGCGCCGTTTACTTCGTGCCGAACAGTCTGTCGCCCGCGTCTCCGAGCCCGGGCAGTATGTAGCAATGCTCGTTCAGCGTGCGGTCGAGAGTGGAAACGTAGACCTTTACGTCCGGGTTCGCTTCAGCGACCTTTTCAACGCCCTGCGGCGCCGCTATAATGGACATGAGTCTTATTATCTTCACGCCGCGCTTTCTCAAAAACCCTATCGCCGCATTCGCGGACCCGCCTGTCGCCAGCATCGGATCGAGAAGGGTTACCTGCATGTCCTCGATCCCCTCAGGCAGTTTGCAGTAATATTCGTGCGGCTCCATCGTTTCCTCGTCGCGGTACAGACCGATGTGCCCCACTTTGGCAAGCGGGAAGATCTTCTGTACGCCGCTGACCATTCCCAGCCCCGCGCGCAGTATCGGCACAATCGCGATCTTTCTCTCCTGCACGATCTGCTGAGTGCATTTTTCAAGCGGCGTCTCCACTTCGACTTCTTTTGTGGGAGCGTCCTTGAACGCCTCGTAAGTCATAAGCATCGTGATCTCTTCTACAAGTTCCCTGAACTCCTTGGTGCCGGTGTTCTTGTCGCGGAGAATCGCAATCTTGTGTCTTATCAGCGGATGATCGAAAATTGTTACGTTGGGATAATTCTTCATATTTTTCTCCTTTGTCCGTCCTAATCTATTATCTTATTTTTTGTGCAGATTGTCAATACTTAATTTTAAGACGCGCCCGTGCGCGGATATGCGCGCACGTTTTCCGTTGATCGCCGGCGATTTTCCCTCGTCAGCGACTCGCGATACGCGGCATTTGTCGACGATTTGTCTTGTCCGTTGATATTTGTTCCGCGCGGTGGTATGATAATAAAGATAAAATTTTAAGAGGTATTTTATGGATTTCAGAAAATACGAAAACGTAAAGATCAAGGATCTTCCTTACAAACGCTATACGGTGGAACAGGCGAAAGAGAGTTTTGACAAGTTCTTCGCCGCTGCCGAAAACGCAAAATGCGCGGACGATATCCTCTCCGCGCGCGAAAAGTACGTGCTTGCCGCGAAAAACGCGTTCGGCACCGCCGCTTCTCTCGCAAACGCCCGCTTCACGCAGAATACGCGCGACGAGTTCTACGACGGCGAAGTCGCCTATTACGACGAAGCCTCCCCTGCTTTCAGCGGACTGTACGTAAAGTACGTCGACGTCATGCTGTCCTCGCCTTTCCGCAAAGAGTTGCAGAACGCGCTGGGCGACGTGCTGTACCGCACGTTTGAATTTGAAAAGGCGTCTTACGACGATATCATCGAAGAAGACGTCAAGCTGGAAAATTCTTATTCGACAGAATACGTAAAACTTCTGTCCACCGTCGAGTGTGAATTCCGGGGCGAGAAAAAACCGCTTTCTTACGTGCGCGGCTTCCTCGAAGACAAGGACAGAAACGTCAGAAAAGCGGCTGCCGAAAGTATTGGAAAAGCCATGCAGGCGCACGCGGAAGAATTCGACGACGTGTTCGACCGCCTCGTCAAAGCGAGAGACAAGATGGCGAAAAAGATGGGCTATAAGAATTTCACGGAGCTGGGCTATTACCGTATGGGCAGAATAGACTACGATCGCGAAGCGGTGGAAAAATTCCGCAAGAACGTCGTCGCCGCGATAACTCCCATCGTTCAGGATATGAAAAAACAGGTAGCCGAAAAACTGGGTATAGACGATTTCAGATACTTCGACGACGCCGTTTACTCAAAAGACGAAGTGCCCACGCGCGACTGCACCGTCGAAGAATTCTTTGACCGCGCGAGAGAGATGTATTCGGATATGGACAAAGACCTCTCCGCGCTGTTTTCGCGCATGGTCGCGGAAGAAGCCTTTGACGTTATCCCGAGAGACGGCAAGACGGGTGGCGGCTATTGCACCACTTTCGACGACTTCGGCAAAATATTCATACTCGCCAACTTCAACGGATCGAGCGGCGATATCGACGTTATCACGCACGAGTTCGGTCACGCTATAGCGATGAATTACGCGATGCAGAAGAACGGCGACGAGCTGGGCATAGGCGGCTGTGAGACCGCGGAGTGCCACTCTATGAGCATGGAGTTCAT
>CALWKT010000079.1 GCA_944381335.1 uncultured Christensenellaceae bacterium | reverse complement strand
GCTCGTCCATATAGCGCGCGCCCTGCAGAAGACCCTTGATATCGATATTGACTACCGCCGCGGGAAGCAGACCTACGGGGCAAAGCTCGCTGAATCTGCCGCCGACGCCGTCGGGGATATAGAAGGTTTTGTAGCCCTCTTTCTGAGCGATCTTGATCAGATTGCCGCTGTTTGCGGAAGTGGTGGCGATGATGTGATCCTTAGCCTTGTCGCCCAGCTTTGCTTTGAGGATGTCGTTGATGATCAGGTACTGGGTCATCGTCTCGGAGGTACTGCCGGACTTGGTGATCACGTTGAACATCGTCTTTTCAACGTCGATAACGTCGAAAAGCGCCGCCATTCTTTCAGGGTCTACGTTGTCTTCCACGTAGAACTTGGGGCCCTTTCTCTTGCGCTTGGGCAGGTCGTTGTAATGCAGATGGCAGATAGCCTGGAAAGCCGCGATGGGACCGAGCGCGCTGCCGCCAATGCCGAGAACGACGAAATATTCAAAATTCTTGCGGACGTATTTTGCCGTTGCGAGTATATCTTCTACGACTTCGTCCTGATTGTACGGAAGTTCCGTCCAACCCATCATACCCTTGCCTCTGCCGGCATTGACTGCCGCAAAAGCCGCTTCAACTTCTTCGACATAAGAAGCGATCTGTCTTTCGGAAAAGCCCTCGTGACCTATGGACTTGCGCATCATATTGTTGAAATCCACGCGGATTCTGAGTTCTTTTTTGTTATAACGCATATAAATACTCCTTTGGCGCGCATGAAAAAAGGCGCGTGATTTTATTCTGTAAGTCTGCCGGCGAAATATACGCCGGAAACACCTGAATTCAAACCTGAAACGGTAAAAAATCAGTTTGACCCTATCTACACACCAGTGTTTATATTATACCAAGGCGGCAAAAATGTCAACGGGTTGAAGCTTTGATTTCGCACTCTTTTAAAAATTCAAACGCGCGTTTCAGCTCGCTCTCATCCTTGTAACTCTTAGTGTAAACTTCCATAAGGCAAGGTCCGTCAAAACCGGCTTCGGCAAGCGCGCGATAAAACTCCACAAAATCGAAAACTCCCTGCCCGGGCAGACAAAGATTTCCGTTTTCGTCATAATCGCAGAGATGGACCGTCCTGAGTCTTCCCTTCATTTCAAAAAGGTAGTCTTTCCAGCTGATTTCGGACTGCATCGCCTGTTTTATGTCAAGCGTTGCGCCCAGTTGCGGGCAGCGGTCCTTTATCGCGGCAAAAAACCGCGGATTTGAAAAATACGCCCAGTGCACGTTTTCGTAACACAGCGTGACGCCGTATTTTGCGGCAATACCGCACAGCACGTTGACTCTCTCTGAAATGAGATCATAATTAAAACTGTACTTGACAGCTTTTTTCAGCATGGTTGCGCCGTGAAAAGTATAGTTGTGAGCGCCTATCTGCCGGGCGACTGAACACACCGCTTCAAAGGTATCTTCCGCGTCCTTGTACGCTCTGTCGTTCAGGCTGTAAAGTTCCGGCTCAAACTGATTGGTGAGGGCGTGCACGGAGTGAACTCGCAACATAGGAGCGTCGCTCAGTCTCTCAAGCAATACTTTGCCGAAATCCTCGGTATATTCGCATCTTGAAGCGAAAAAAACCTCTGAAACTTTTGCACCCAGTTCCCCTATTCTGGAGAGTGCGTCCTCTGTGTAAAGGCGCGGAAAAAACGAAGCCGTTGAAATACCTGTTTCCATAATAATTATTATATCATTATTTATTGTCGTTGCAACAAATATTTGGCAATGTGTACTTGATTTTTTCGCGACACTCCGTCGAAAAAACGTAAAGCCCGAAACGTTGCCGCCCGCCGAAAACATGTTTACAAAAATTTGACATTTCAGAGACGAAATTTCACTTATTCAACGATTGAGTATTTTATCCGTTTATGGTATCATTATATATGTTAAAAAAAGTGAGGAGATATTATGGCTAAGTTTACCAGATGGCTTCTGAAATACAGATACATAGTGCTTGGTGTACTGATCATTCTGCTTGCCCTTTCAGTTGTGGGAAGCATGCTCGTTCAGAAAGAAAGCGACGTTTTGTCTTATCTCGATAAAGACCGCGACACGGTCAAAGGCAAAGAGATATTGAATCAGCAATTCTCGATCGTGGGCGACTGTACGCTCGGTCTTTCCTATCTGACAAAAGAGGACGTCGCCGGCATCGTCGCAAAATTCGAAGAAAGCGAAAATATCGGCAGAAAAACGGTAACGGAAAACGGCGCAGAAGTCAACCTGCTCAGCAAGATGGTCTGGATGGGCACTTTCGACGATCTCACTCTCCTTGAAAACTACCTGGACATTGACCCGATGATGCAGATGCTCCAGAACAAATTCCAGGTCAACACAGACGGCATCGATACGTTTGTCGTAAGCCTGTATTTCGTACGTTCCGGCTCGGACAACGCTGTCATTACGGCGCTTGACGAAGTTGAAGAAATCATAAGAGATACCTATTCCGAAAAGATAAAATCCGGAGAAATCACAGCTGTCTCGTCCGTCGACGATTGCTATTATATCGGCGGTATGGCTCAGAACGCGCGCGTCCTCGTGGACAGCTCGGTCAACGATATGCCCAAGTTCGTCGCGGCGGCTGTCGTGTGCGTATTCATAATACTGCTCGTTTCCACCAACAGTTACCTTGAACCCATCATATTCCTCGCAACGCTCGGCATATCCATCCTGCTCAACATGGGCACGAACCTGATTGCCGGCAATCCGATGGGTACGATCTCAACGATCACTTCTTCGTGCGCGTCAATACTTCAGCTGGCAATCTCGATGGACTACTCGATCTTCCTGATGCACACCTATTACGAAGAACGCCGCACGGGTAAAGACCCCAAAGAAGCACTGATCTCCGCGATGCCCAAGACGCTGAAATCAATCATGGCGAGCGCGCTGACGACGATAGGCGGTTTCGTTGCTCTGTTCTTCATGACTTACGGCATGGGTTACGACCTCGGCTTCGTACTTGCGAAAGGCGTGCTTCTCTCTCTGCTCGCCGTCGTGTTCGTACAACCGATCCTGATCCTGTTCTGCCGCAAGCTCATTGACAAAACGCACCATGAGTGGATCATCACCCCGAGGCTCAACTTTGTGGGCAAAACCATTACAAATAAAGGCATTGCGATATTTGTGCTCGTGCTCTGCATTGCGGTTGCGATCCCGTCATCGATACTTCAGAGCAAAGCTCCGCTCAACTATATAACGATGACGGAAGAAACGCCGGTTGAAGAAATGACTCTGCCTCAGCGCGAAATATCTCAGCTGAACAACCAGATAATCATGTGCGTTCCCACAACGTACGAAAACATCGCTGAAGGCGACATCCTCAGCGGAAACCCCGCTTCTGCGGCGTACAACATCAATCTTGACAAGCAATACGAATTTATCGAAAAGGTAAAAGAGGTCGGCACTGAAAACGACAAGATGACCTCAGGCGTCGCAGGCTACGGCACGGCTCAGGTCACCGACGTGTTCTCTCTCGGCACCATGATCGACAGCGACACTCTTGCCACTCTGAAAGCCAACAGCGGCAGATGGATGGTGATCTCAAACGTGCTTGAAGAAAAGCTGTTCGGAAGCTTTATTTCAAACATCAATGACAAAGCTGAAGGTTCCACTCATTATATGCTCTACACGATCAACCTGACCGGAGCGCCTGAAGACGAGGAAAGCTACAACGCAATGCTCAAGATCAGATCTATAGCAAACGATATGTTCGGCACGGAAAACGTGTATATCACCGGTCTCGTTCAGGGCGCGTACGAACTCTATTCCGTCACTCCCGACGACTTCACTCTTGTCAACGTGCTGAGCGCCGTGATAGTCTTCGTGGTACTGCTACTGACTTTCCGCAAGCCGATCATGAGCGTGATCCTGCTGCTCGTCATAGAAACGGGTATCTGGGCAAACCTGACGCTTGTCTACCTGATAGGCGACAAGATAAACTTCATAGCATATCTTATTGTCAGCGCGATACAGCTGGGCGCAACGGTTGACTACGCGATTCTGTTCACCAGCAAGTATTATGAAGAAAAGGAGCGCTGCACCGGTCTTGTTGCGGTCAAGAACGCCATACACCGTGCCGCACCCAGCGTTATAACGTCGGCGGCGATACTGATATTCGCCTGCGTTGCGGTCAATACTCTGACGACCAACGTGATCGTCGCACAGATCACGCGCCTTATCGCGATCGGCACGGTATTCAGTCTGATCCTCGTGTTCACCCTGCTCCCGTCTATTCTGTCGCTTAAAGAACGCAGCGCGCGCAGAATTTATATCAGACGCGGAAAAGGCGACCCGGACGAAGGCAAAGACAACGTGCCTATTTACGACAAGAAAGCCCAGGCAAAAGGTCTCGCCAAAGCCGCAAAAGTCGGACTGTCGGGAGTTATTATCGGCGGAGTAAGCGCGGCAGAACTTGAAAATGCCGAACCCGCAAACGCGGAGACCGTTCAGGAGCAAAGCGAAGACCGAAAGACGAACTCTGAAAACTGAAATATAATTGACGCATAAGCATAAACCTGGAGCCGCTCCGACAAGGAGCGGCTCTTATGTCTTGTCCGTCAAGTCGGACAGACTCAGAACAACGATATATTCTGCACTCTTACATTTGAAAAGTTTATCGCGCAAAGTCCTGAGTTCTCTGCGCAAAAAAATCCCCGTCCTTACGGCGGGGATTAAAAGTTTCTTATTGCCCTTTACAGCTCGCAAACCGTGTCGATTTCAACAAGAACGTTCTTGGGAAGCGTCTTGACCGCAACGCACGAACGCGCGGGTTTTGAAACGAAGTGTTTCGCATACACTGCGTTGAACTCGGCAAAATCGTTCATATCGGCAAGAAAGCAAACCGTCTTGACGACCTTTGAAATGTCTGTGCCTGCCGCCTTCAGAAGATTTTCTATGTTGGTGCAGACCAGTTCCGTCTGCTCTTCGATCGTGCTTCCCTCAACGTTGCCGGTAGCGGGATTGATTGCGATCTGTCCGGACGTATAAACGGTGCCTCCGCTTATTATCGCCTGTGAATATGGTCCGATCGCCTGCGGAGCCTTGTCTGTGCTTACGTATTTCATATCGTTACCTCCTGATTATACCAGTTTGAAGCCTCTTTCGGTGAGCGCTTTTCTGATCTCTGCGATGTGGTCAAAGTTTTTGGTCTCCACCTGTATACGCAGGAAACAGCCGTTTACGTCGCTGCCCTCGTTGGCTCTCTCGTGATGCACCGAAATGACATTGCCGCCGAGGTCGGCTATTATTGCCGCGACGTCCTTAAGCTGACCGGGCTTGTCCAGAAGCTCTATCATCAGCATCGTGTTTCTGCCCGACATCAACAGACCTCTCTTGATGACCCTGGAGAGTATCGTGACGTCGATATTGCCGCCCGAAAGCAGACAGCACACCTTCTTCCCTTCCACGGGGATCTTGTTGAACAGTACCGCCGCGACTGAAACCGCGCCCGCGCCTTCCGTGACCAGCTTCTGCTGTTCGATAAGACTGAGGATCGCCGCTGATATTTCGTCGTCGCTTACGCTTACTATCTCGTCAACGTACTTGCTACAGAACTCAAACGTATTCGCGCCCGGTTCTTTGACCGCAATGCCGTCCGCAATCGTAGAAACGCTGTCAAGCTTTTCGATCTTGTGATCGTGTACGCTGTTGAGCATGCTGGGAGCGCCGCTCGCCTGCACGCCGTAAACCTTTACGCTGGGTTTAAGGCACTTGATCGCGTACGCAACGCCGCTGATCAGACCGCCGCCGCCGATCGGCACGACTACCGCGTCCACATTTGGAAGCTGATCGAGGATCTCAAGACCGATCGTGCCCTGTCCCGCGATGACGTCGATGTCGTCAAACGGATGTATAAAGGTATAGCCGCACTCGTCCTTGAGCTGAAGCGCCTTGTTGTAAGCGTCGTCATATACGCCTTTTACAAGGCAGATCTCGGCGCCAAGGCGACGTGTTGCTTCCACTTTCGATATCGGCGCGCCGTCGGGAAGGCAGATCAGCGATTTGATGCCGTTTCTTGTCGCCGCCAGCGCAACGCCCTGTGCGTGATTGCCCGCGGAACAGGCGATGACGCCTTTTTTCTTCTCTTCCTCGCTGAGTTGTGAGGTCTTGTAATACGCGCCTCTGACCTTGAACGAACCGGTCACCTGAAGGTTTTCCGCCTTCAGATAGACCTCGTATTTCTTGCAGAGGTTGGGGGCGTATATCATATCCGTGGGGCGTATCGCCTCTTTGAGTACGAACGCCGCATGGTATATTTTGTCCAATGTCAACATATCTTACCTCTTTATCTGAGCACCGCGCCCTTGTCCGCGCTGGTAACGAGCCTTGAATAACGGCTCAGCCAACCGGTCTTGAATCTGGGCTCGGGCATGACCTGAGTCTTTCTTCTCTTTTCAAACTCTTCGTCGGAAACGTCCGCGCTGATCTTGTGGGCGGGGATATCAATGGTGATCATATCTCCTTCTCTGATGAGACCGATCTCGCCGCCGACCGCCGCTTCGGGACAGACGTGACCGATCGAAGCTCCTCTCGACGCGCCGCTGAACCTGCCGTCCGTGATGAGCGCGACGCTCTTGTCCAGATTCATGCCGGCAAGCGCACTGGTCGGATTGAGCATCTCTCTCATACCGGGACCGCCCTTGGGACCTTCGTATCTTATCACAACGACGTCTCCGTCCTTGATCTTCTTGCCGTAAATGGCTTCAATAGCCTGCTCTTCGCCGTCGAACACTCTCGCGGGACCGGTGTGCACCAGCATTTCGGGAGCGACCGCACTGCGCTTAACCACGCAGCCGTCCTTGGCAATGTTGCCCCACAGTATGGCGAGACCGCCTGTCTGCGAATACGGATTGTCAAGGCTTCTGATCACCTTGTAGTCGAGGACTTTTACGTTCTTTATGTTTTCTGCAACCGTCTTTCCCGTGACGGTCATAGCTTCGCCGTGGATGAATCCGCCCTTGCTCAGCTCGCTGAGTACAGCCTGAACGCCGCCTGCCGCATACAGATCCTGCATATGAGTGGGACCTGCCGGTGCAAGGTGGCACAGGTTGGGAACCTTGTCGCTGTATTCGTTGAAGATGTTGAGGTCGAGTTCGACGCCTGCTTCGTTTGCGATAGCGAGAAGGTGAAGCACGCTGTTGCTCGAGCAACCCAGCGCCATATCGCA
The DNA here is from genome assembly GCA_944381335.1 of uncultured Christensenellaceae bacterium. The sequence continues at coordinate 13,099 of CALWKT010000079.1, read as the reverse complement.
GGTCAGCGCGTTCTGAATGGACGTCATGTTTATGATGTCGCGCGCTTTTATGCCTTTCTCGATCATATTCATTATCGCCATACCTGCGTGCTTTGCAAGCACGGTACGCTCGCTCATAACGGCGGGGATGGTGCCGTTGCCGGGAAGCGCGATGCCGATAGCTTCACAGAGGCAGTTCATGCTGTTTGCCGTATACATACCGCTGCACGAGCCGCACGTCGGGCAGACCTTCTTCTCGTATTCGGTCAGACCTTCGTCGTCGATTATGCCGGCTTTGTAAGCGCCGACGGCTTCGAACATCTTGGAAAGCGAAACCTCGCATTTGTCGACTATGCCCGCCATCATCGGACCGCCGCTGACGACGACCGCCGGGATATTCATTCTGACCGCCGCCATGACCATGCCGGGCACGATCTTGTCGCAGTTGGGTACGAGCACGACGCCGTCCAGACAATGCGCGTTGATCATCGTCTCCACGCTGTCCGCGATCAGTTCTCTCGAAGCGAGCGAGTAATTCATACCCACATGACCCATCGCAATGCCGTCGCAAACGCCGATGGACGGGATCATGATCGGGGTTCCGCCTGCCATTCTTACGCCCGCTTTGACCGCTTCGGTCACCTTGTCGAGGTGAATGTGCCCTCGCACGATATCGCTGTGCGCGGATACCACGCCGACAAGAGGTCTTTCAAGCTCTTCCTTCGAGAATCCGCACGCATACAAAAGTGATCTTTGAGGAGCGGTATTCGCGCCGCTCGTCAGATATTTACTGCGAAGTTCCATATTCGTCTCCTTAAACCAAGTCGCCTTGCATTGGCAAAGCGACTTGTATTTTGATTGAATTTTTACGTCGTCTTACTTTTTGAGCCAGGACATCATCTTTCTGAGCTCGCCGCCGACTTTCTCAAGCGGATGCTCAGCTTCGAGAGCGCGGGTAGCGAGGAACTTGGCGCACTTGCCGCTCTTGTTCTCGGTCATCCATTCGCTTACGAAAGTACCGTCCTGGATCTCTCTCAGAACCTTCTTCATTTCCTTGCGGGTCTCGTCGGTGATGAGCCTCTTGCCAGTTCTGTAATCGCCGTATTCAGCGGTGTTGGAAATGCTGTATCTCATCTTTGCGAAGCCGCCTTCGTTGATCAGGTCGACGATCAGCTTCATTTCGTGGATGCACTCGAAATATGCCATCTCGGGAGCGTAGCCCGCTTCAACGAGAGTTTCGAAACCTGCCTTCATCCGCTCGGTAACGCCGCCGCAAAGAACTGCCTGCTCACCGAACAGGTCGGTCTCGGTCTCCTCTTTGAACGTGGTCTCGAGGATGCCCGCTCTGCCAGCGCCGATGCCGCTTGCATACGCGAGAGCGTAATCCTTAGCTCTGCCGCTTGCGTCCTGAGCGATAGCGATAAGAGACGGAACGCCTCTGCCTTCGAGGTACTGGCTTCTGACGGTATGACCGGGGCCCTTCGGAGCGACCATGATAACGTCGATATCCGCAGCCGGCTTGATCAGCTTGAAGTGGATGTTGAGGCCGTGAGCGAACATCAGGACCTTGCCTGCGGTCATGTACGGAGCGACTTCCGCTTCGTAGATATCCGCGCAGATCTCGTCCGGAACAAGCATCATAACGATGTCTGCCTTCTTAGCAGCTTCTGCAACGGGCATAACGGTCAGGCCGTAGTCCTTTGCCTTCTTTTCGTGTCTGCTACCCGGTCTGAGACCGACGATAACGTTCACGCCGCTGTCTTTGAGGTTCATTGCGTGAGCATGACCCTGAGAGCCGAAGCCCATTATAGCAACCGTTTTGCCGTCAAGCATTTTGAGATCGCAGTCGCAATCGTAATACTTAGTAATCATTGTTTGTTCCTCCGAATTTATATGAAAATTGAGTTTTCTTTTTATTGCTTTTTTGTTTTTGCGTTTACATGACGATGTCGTCGATGGAGCCGCCGGGCGGGATCATCGGGAGCACTTTTTCGTCTCTGTCTATCACCGCGTCTATAATGCAGGGTCTGCCGCTGGCGAGCGCCTGTTTGAGCGCGCTGTCGAGCTCTTCGACGGTAGTTGCCCTGAAGCCGAGCGCACCGAACGCCTCCGCGAGTTTGACGTAATCCGTCTTTCTGTCAAGCGTCGTGCAGGAATATCTCTTGCCGTAGAACTGAGTCTGCCACTGTCTGACCATGCCGAGCACGTGATTGTTGACAACGACCGTCACGATCGGCAGATTGTAAGTCACCGCAGTGCACATTTCGTTCATGTTCATATGGAAAGAACCGTCGCCGGTGATCATGACCACTTTGCGGTCGGGTTTCGCGACCTGAGCGCCGATCGAAGCGCCGTAGCCGAAGCCCATCGTGCCGAGACCGCCCGAAGTAACAAAATGACGGGGCTTGGTGCGTCTTGCGTACTGAGCCGCCCACATCTGGTGCTGACCGACGTCTGTCGTCACAATGTCGTCCTCTGAAATGTTGTCCGCAACGCAACCGATGATCTGGTGCGGACGGAGAACTCCGGGGATATCCTTGGGCTTGTAGTCCTTGCTTCTCCACTTTTCTATCTGAGCGATCCACTCTTTGTGTTCGGTTTTCTCAATGAGCGGGAGCAGTCTGGTCAACACGTCCTTCACATCGCCGACAACGCTGAGGTTGCACGGGATGTTCTTGTTTATTTCAGCGGCGTCGATATCAATGTGTATGATAGCCGCCTTTGTTGCGAATCTGTTTTTATCCGTCGCCACACGGTCAGAGAAACGGGTGCCGACAGCTATAAGAACGTCGCTGTCCGCGCACATTCTGCCTGCGCTCATGCTGCCGTGCATACCGACAAGCCCGAGGTTCAGGCTGTCATTGCAATCGAGCACGCCTGCCGCCATAAGGGTGTGGCAACCGGGGATCTCAGCCTTGTGCATGAGCTCTGTCAGTTCATCCTGCGCGCCGCTTGTCTGCACGCCGCCGCCGCAAAGTATAGCGGGTTTTTTTGCTTTGTTGATGAGTTCTGCAACCTTTGCGATCTCTTCATCCTTTACAACGGGTACGGGTGCCGCTTCCACTTCGGGCTTCTTTTCGTATTCACATTCCGCACTGGTGACGTCCTTCGTAATGTCGACGAGAACGGGACCGGGACGGCCGCTCTTTGCGATCTTGAACGCAAGGCGGATCGTGTCAGCGAGATCTTCAACCTTGCGGACGACGAAATTATGCTTGGTGATCGGCATTGTGATGCCGGCGATATACACTTCCTGGAAGCTGTCAAGACCGATAAGGTTGTTTGAAACGTTGCCCGTAATTGCAACGACGGGAACGCTGTCCATGAACGCGGTCGCGATGCCGGTGATCAGGTTTGTCGCTCCGGGTCCGGAAGTCGCAAGCACAACGCCGGTCTTGCCGGTAACGCGCGCATAGCCGTCCGCAGCGTGAGCCGCGCCCTGCTCGTGCGCCGTAATGATGTGTCTGATCCTGTCCTGATTCTTGTACAGAGCGTCGTAAATGTTGAGCACCGCACCGCCGGGGTAACCGAAGATGGTGTCAACGCCCTGCTCAATGAGAGTTTCAACCAAAATTTGAGAACCGTTTAACTTCATAATCCCTCACATTTCACTCTTCCGCGCAGTTAAATATGCAACAAAATGCCTTTTCTTGCACGGAAATAATCAGATTATTTAATATAATAATATAAAAGCCTGTCAAAGTCAAGTGTATTCCGATTTTTTTTGCGCCTTACCGCCTCATTGGACGCATTTTCGGCAACTTCGACAAACGTTATAAATAAGAGTTTATTTTATGCAAAAATATTAATGAAATTTGTATATTTATAAATTGTATAAATATTGTCTTTTCCTTATTCGATCAACTTGAACGATGCCCTCGCGCTCAGTAATTTTCACAGACCGCAGACGTTTTACGCAAAACAAAAAGCGGAGAAAGATCTCCGCCTCCGTTTTCGTATTCCTGAACTGTATCAGCCAAGTTTTTCAGCGATTTTTCTGAGAAAATCTTCCGTCTGCATAGTGACGACCTGCTTCTCGCCCTTGTAAAGCGCGTCAAGGTCTCCGGTCATGTAGCCGTCCTCTATCGTCTCTATCGTCGCCTTTTCGAGCCTTGATGCAAAGTCAGCCAGTTCTGCGTTCCCGTCCATCTGAGCGCGCTTTCCGAGCGCACCGCTCCATGCAAAAATTGTTGCGACGGGGTTGGTGGACGTGGGTTTTCCTTCGCGGTACTTATAATAGTGACGGGTCACGGTGCCGTGAGCCGCTTCGTATTCGTAATTGCCGTCCGGCGAAACGAGGACGGACGTCATCATTGCAAGCGAGCCGAACGCCGTCGCCACCATGTCGCTCATCACGTCGCCGTCGTAGTTCTTGCACGCCCAGATCATGCCGCCGTTACTGCGGACGACTCTTGCGACCGCGTCGTCGATAAGGGTGTAGAAATAAGTTATGCCGGCTTCTTCGAACTTCTGCTTATACTCTTTATCGTAGATCTGCTGGAATATATCCTTGAACCTGTGGTCGTAAGTTTTTGAAATGGTGTCTTTCGTCGAGAACCAGAGGTCCTGCTTGGTGTCCAGCGCGTAGTTGAAACAGCTCTTTGCAAAGCTTGTGATGCTGTTGTCGGTATTGTGCATGCCGAGCACCACTCCGCCCGTTCTGGAAAAATCGAAGATCTCGATTATGCGTTCGTTATCCGAACCGTTAATCACGAGCTTTGCGCTTTCTCCCTTTTTGACATAAGCTTCCACGTCCTTGTACACGTCGCCGTAAGCGTGTCTCGCGATCGTGATCGGAGACGTCCATGTGGGGATATACGGATTTATACCCTTCACGAGGATAGGAGCGCGGAAAACGGTGCCGTCGAGAATTGCCCTGATCGTTCCGTTGGGACTTTTCCACATCTGCGAGAGATTGTATTCTGTCACTCTCTGCGCGTTGGGCGTGATAGTAGCGCATTTGACGCCCACGCCGTAAGTCTTGATCGCGTTGGCGGCGTCGTGCGTTACTTTGTCGCCGGTGCGTTCGCGGTTGACAAGCCCGAGGTCGTAATATTCGGTGCGGAGATTGACGTAAGGTCTGATCAGAATGTCCTTTATCCAGCCCCATATTATCCTTGTCATTTCGTCGCCGTCCATTTCGACGAGCGGCGTAGTCATTTTGATTTTGTCCATCTGTAACTCCGTAAGGCAAAAGCCTGAAATTTTTCTTTTGAAATGATTATAATATCTTGCCGTGCATTTTGCAAGCGTTTGCCGAACTTTTGCCGTAAACGTCGAGCACATTCGAACCGAATTGTACGATTTTTTTGTTTTCAGATCGTCTGACCGCATCTTCGACAGCGCACCCGACCACATCCGTATAGTCCATACCGTTTTCCTCGAACAGATAGGTCGCGAGACTGCCGGGCACCGTGTTTACTTCGTTGACGTAAAGTTCGCCCGTCTTGTTGTCGAGCAGAAAATCCACTCTTACAACCCCTTTCGCGCCTATGCCTTCGTATGCCGTCGCGGTCGCTTTGCGCAGCTCTTTCCTGACATCTTCCGGTACGTCTGCCGGATATATCCTGCCTCCTCCGGAAAGCTTTCCGTCACCGTCCAGATACTTTTTCTCGAAAGTCAGGAACTCCTCCCAACCGACAGGCTTTTCCGCTTCCGAGACCAGAGTCTCTCCGCCCCTCGTCAGCGCGGCGCAATTGAGTTCCGTGAAATCCGTCAGCGCTCTTTCGCAGATCGCGCGGTCGTCAAAGCTGAGCGCGGTCGCCAGCGCACTTTCAAGCGCTTTCCTGTCTTTCGCAACCGCAATACCGATCGAAGATCCCTGCGCGACCGGCTTGACTATAACCGGGTAGCCGATCATCTTTTCTATCCTTGCAACGTCGTCCTCGCCGCCTGAGACGACGACGTACGGGGTCACTCTCAGACCGAGAGAAGCGAAAATCACCTTGGAAAGCGCCTTGTCCATCCCGATCGCGCTTGCCGTGACCCCGGCGGACGTGTACGGGATCCCGATCACGTCCAGATATCCCTGCAGACCGCCGTTCTCACCGCTTCCTCCGTGCGTGCAGATCAGACAGCAGTCAGGTCTGAAAATTCGTTTTCTGCCTGAAATACCCGTGCGGAACACACCGTCCTTGTCGAGATACACGCGCTTTTTGCCACAGCGTTTTATATAGCTGTTTATGTCGTCCGCATTCTTCACGACGTAAAACGCGCCGTCCTCAAGCATAAGCGGGCAAAGATCGTATTTCCCTTTCAACACCCTCATCGCCTGGACCGCGGTGATCACGGATATGTCTCTTTCGGTCGAATCTCCGCCGTAGATCACGGCGAGCGCAATTTTTTTGTTCATAAGACCCTCCTTAATAGCCGTCCGGCAGATCGTTTTCTATAAGCAGCACGTCTCCGCGCCTCAGTAGCCGTGAAAACAGTTCCTGCGCCTCTGTCAGGTTTTTTCTGACGTATACGTCGCAATCCTTCATTCCGGCAGAAAGTGCGCCCTCTCTCATGTCAGCCGCATACGGTCCGATCAGGACCGCGACGTCGGCGGCGAAAGCTATCTCTCTCCCCAGCGCAAAATTGGCGTCCCGTTCCGATTCTCCCATTTCCACAAGTCCCTGGCACGCGGCGATCTTTCTGCCTTTGAACGATCTCAGCACGTCCAGCGCCGCGCGCGCTCCCTGCTCGTTTGAATTGTAACCGTCGTCGATCACGGTGACTCCGGAAGACGTTTTCGTCATCTCCAGTCTGTGAGGCACCGGCTTCAGCTCTGATACCGCGGCGGCGATATCCTCAGGCTTCACGCCGTAAGAATAAGCGACTGTGGCGGCGAGCGTGATATTGCTGACGTTGTGCGCGCCAAGCAGACGGGTCACGCATTCCGCCCTTTCTCCGCCGGAAAAACACAGCGTAAACGCGCTTCCGTCCTCTCCGACGCTTATTTTTTCGGCAAAGCACTCTCTTCCCGGACCCGTCCCGTATTTCTCTCCTTTGTTTTCTCTGTACATCAGCTTGCAGTAATCGTTGTCTGTATTGAAGAAACTTTTTCCTCCTCTTTCGGCAACGTAGTCCGAAAGTTCGGCTTTTGTCGCCATCACGTTCCCGATCGAGCCGAAGGTTGCAAGGTGCTGGGCGGCTATGCCCGTTATGACTGCGGTTACGGGCTTCACGATGTCGCAAAGCAGGCTGATGTCTCCCTTTCTTTTCGCGCCCATTTCCGCGACGAAAATCTCCGTGTCGTCCGGCATGTCGCGCACGCTGATACAAATGCCCATAGGGGTATTGTAGCTTTCGGGTGTGGCGTAAACTCTGTATTTTTTCGCGAGCATTGCCGCAAGTATGTTCTTTACGCCCGTCTTGCCGTAGCTTCCCGTAACGCCTATTCTGACCAAGTCCGTTTTTGCGTCCAGCGCCTTTTTGCAACCCTCGGTATATATTCGGGCAACGGCTTGTTCTGTCGGATAAATGATCGCCGCCGCAAACGCTCCGAGCGCCGGCGAAAGCATATAAGTGAGCGGCAGGAACACGTAACTCAGATTCACGCCGTTCCGGCTCAGCGCGCGTCCCGCCGCGACCGCGGCTATGCCGGCGGCGGCGCTGACCGCAAAATACGCCGCGAGAAATCTCATACACCTTCCGGTCAGTCTGAGCGGAGTCCTCGCGTGTTTTTCTCTGTGCGAGAAGTAAAACCACACGGCGCCGCCGACGCAGAAAACGAGATAAAACACGTATCCGTTTTCAAATCCCCTCGCCGCGCTCACGCAGTATACGAAGTAGCAGACGAAGGCGTTGACAACGCCGTACAGAGACATTGAAACGGCTGTCTTTTTCAGCTTTTTCGCGCCGTCCGCCCTGTAACCGTTCTGCTGATAGTAGTTGACCGCCCTGATCCCCACGGTCACCACGAGAAACGCGTTAACCGTTGCCACCAGCCATTCCATAACTTACCTCCGAAGCGAATTTTTCCGTTATCGCGGCGTAACGCGGCAGTTCCGCAAGGTAGCAGAAGTGACCGCCGTCAAACGTGACGACCGCGCTGTCCTTTATCAGTCTGCAAAAACGCTTCGCCATATAAAACGGAGTGTCCTTGTCCTCTTTTCCCCAGACGATGAGCGTGGGACAGCATATCCTCGAACACTCCCTTTCGGTATACCTGTTGACCACGTTTACGAAAGTCTCCTTCATCGGGGCGGAAAGCGCCCTGTAATCAGCAGAACCGCACGCCGAAACGTCCAGCCCGAGCTTTCTCCTTATCTTGTATGAATATACTTTGAAATAATATCTGAAACCGCGTCTCGGTTTTAACCCCGCTCCGTCGGTAATTATAAATCCGGAAACTCTTTCCGGGTGATTCGCCGCAATGTAGGCGCCCACTCTGCACCCGAATGAATGACCGACGAGCACCGCCTTTTTCACACCCGTTTCGTCCATAAGCGCGAGCGTCTTTTCAGCGTAATCCTCGACAGTTTTCACTCCGTCAAGCGGCGACTTGCCGAACCCGGGAAAATCGAAAAGCAAGCTGTTGACTTTCTTCAGCCTTTGAGCGACGGGCAAAAAAGAAAGAACGCCTCCGCCCCAGCCGTGCAAAAACACGACGTCGGGCGCGCCGTCCTTACCGCATATGATATGTTCGTAATAAAGGTTATTCCTGCTTAAAATTGTCGTTACCTCCGACGTTCAACCAATAGATTATCGCGTCTTCGGTATTCTGATAAAATTTCTTCCTTATTCCTCCGACTTTAAAGCCGAAGCTTTCGTAAAGTCCTCTCGCTGCCGCGTTGGAACTTCTGACTTCCAGGGTCAGACCGTTCAGACCGTAAAGCGAAGCGGTGTAGACCATGTCTCTTATCAACGCTTTTCCTATACCCCTGCCACGCAGGTCTTCCCTGACGGCGACGTTGTTGACGTATCCGTCTCCGCAGACGACGTTGTAACTGTAATAACCCGCTACTTTTCCGTCGTCGTCGACGATAACTCTTGCGACCACGCCGTATCTGCCGGCGATCCCTTCGATCTGTGTTTCACTCCACGGCTCGGAAAAAGACGCTTTTTCTATATCGGCGATCTCTTTTGCCTGCTCTTTTACCATGTCAGTCGCTTCAGTCACCGTCTTTCATCCTCTCAGCCTGAGATTTTTTCAGATATACGGGAGAAAGGTTCTTTTCGAAAAGCCCCTTTTCAGCCCGTGCCGCCGCCATTCCGATCAGATTTTTGCCGCTGACAGGCAGAGACTGATAAGTTACGCTGACATTGTATGCCTCGAGCTGAGATTTGGTTACACTCGTTTCCCAGACTACGTTGTCGACGCTTCCGGAATACATCGCCGCGTAAAAATTGTCGTTTCTCGCGTCTATCGCGGTAATGAAATCTCCCGTCATCCCGTACCCGATCAGCGCAAGCGCGTCTACCGCCACGACAGGTTTTGACAGCGCGAGAGAAAACGCTTTGACCGTTGAAACTCCCACTCTTATCCCCATGAAAGATCCGGGACCCGCGACCGCCGCGAATACGTCGATATCCCCGAGCTTTGCGTTGAGTTCCGCAAGCACCCCGTCCACATATTGCAATATCAGCCCGTTGTGCTTTTTCAGCCCGTCTCCGCTCATCTTCTCAGCATATCTGCCGTTCACTCTTGCACAAACGAGCAGTCTTTCCGTTGTGCTGTCAATCGCCAATATATTCATCGTCTATTTCAAACTCCCTGAGATTGCCGCCGAGCGACGTGACGTTGATCACGATCGGATCTTTTACGTCGTCGAATTTGTTCCACTCCGCAACCACCACGCCGCCGCGGTAGAAATACTCCTCAAGCCCCAGTTCGTACACTTCGTCCGTGTCAGAGACTCTGTACATGTCGAAATGAAAAAGCGGAAGTCTGCCTTCGTATTCCCTGACGTAAGTGAACGTGGGAGAAGTGACTGTTTCTTCAACGCCGAGAGCCTTCGCAAGCCCCTTGGTGAAAGTGGTCTTGCCCGCACCGAGATCGCCGTTGAGAAGTATGACTTCGCCGCCCTTCAGCCTGTCCGCAACGCGCTTTGCAAACGCATAAGTTTCTTTTTCGGAATGAGACAAAAATTTCATATTTTGATTATATACCGCTTGACAACATTTTGCAATCGTTTCATAATGTTATAGAACACTTTGAGGGTGGGTGAAATTCCCCACCGGCGGTAAAGTCCGCAAACGCTGCAAATAACTCAATAGGCGGCGCCGAAAGGGTGAAATTCCCTTACCGACGGTAAAGTCCGGATAGGAAAGGATGTTTTATGACCAATAAGTTTCACTACTCGCGTTCGCGTTATATCGCGTTCACAGCTATTTTTGCAGCACTATCCACGGCACTTATGTTTCTGAGCTTCGGCGTACCCTTTATGCCGTCTTTTCTCAAACTCGACTTCTCGGAAGTTCCCGCGTTGATCGCGGCATACTCGCTTGGTCCGGTGTCAGGCATAATCGTCTGCCTTGTAAAAAACCTTATAAATATGACGGCTTCAACAACGGGATGCGTGGGAGAACTTTCCAATTTCCTGCTCGGCTGCATGTTCGTCGTACCTGCGGGAATCATCTACAAGTACAAGAGAAACCGCGTCGGCGCGCTGATCGGAGCGCTCATCGGTTCTGTTGTAATGGGACTCGGCAGTCTTCTGACCAACTATTACATCGTCTACCCCGTCTATTACAATTTCCTGCCGTACGAAGCGATCCTCGGCATGTACCAGGCGCTTTATCCCAAGGTGAACGATCTGTGGGATTGTCTGCTCATATTCAACCTGCCTTTCACGATAATGAAAGGTCTGCTCTGCGCGCTGATAACCTTCGTCATCTACAAGCCCGTTAGCATGGTGATGAAAACGGTAGAAAGCAAGTTCCTGATCATCAGCCGCAAGAAGGAGTACGAACTCAACAGAAAGCGCGTCGCCGCCGTTGTGATCAACGAATATAAAGAACCCGCTCAGAACGAAAAAACCGCTTCTTCTGCGCCGGAACAGAACGGATAAACGGGATTTCCGCTGTTTTACGTAGGATATCACGCGTTTTCCTGCGGTCAGCGGCACGGTCATTCCGCAAAATAAATATTTGAAAAATTATGCTTATCATAATTGACAAAAGGCGATTATTTTAGTAAAATAAATTAGCTTGATAAGCTGATGTGGCTCAGTCGGTAGAGCAATTCACTCGTAATGAATAGGTCGGCGGTTCGAATCCGCCCATCAGCTCCACAATAAGAACTTACGCCTGTCGTAAGTTTTTATTTCGAGGTGTAGCGCAGTTTGGTAGCGCGCTTGGTTCGGGACCAAGAGGCCGCTGGTTCAAATCCAGTCACCTCGACCAAAATATTAGCAACGACGATCGTCGCTGCTAATTTTTTTCGGTCAAAGGATGACTGGATTTACCAGCGGCTCTGGTCCAGCCAAGTGTCGCTCTTATAAACCAGGGCTCCCGAAAATACAAGCGTAGCGGTATTTTTGGGAAAAAGGAGGCACGGAGCGCGTAGACGAACATTGTTTTAACAATGTGAGCGACAAGCCGACTGTGCCGACGCCGTCCGGGACCAGAGGCCGCTGCTGACGCGCGTCGTTAAGAAAGTCTTACGCTGGTAGGCTCCTCGCTATTCCGTCAGTCGCTTTGCTCCTTCCTTACAAATCCAGTCACATGGATAAAAAATGACTGGATTTACCAGCGGCTCTGGTCCAGCCAAGTGTCGCTCTTATAAACCAGGGCTCCCAAAAATACAAGCGTAGCAGTATTTTTGGGAAAAAGGAGGCACGGAGCGCGTAGACGAACATTGTTTTAACAATGTGAGCGACAAGCCGACTGTGCCGACGCCGTTGGCGGGACATGCTCAGGAGCAAAGGCAACTATGCTCCATTTTATTTTTCATAAAATTTCGCCCGATGCCTTGCTCCTTCGCTATCTTAGTCAAGGTGACTTGTCCCGTTTGAAAGCGAATGTTCAATCCGCTATTCCGTATGTTAATCTACAAACGCAATGTTGAAAATTTTGAGAATTTTTATATCGAAATTAAAAAGTACGGCGCCGGAGAGCGCCGTACCTTTTAGAAAAAGCGCGTTTACGTATAATAAACGCAGAGAAAGTCACATTTATGCAAATTTTGTTTATTACCAGCAGTTAACCACTTGTTTCTATATACTACCGGTTATTTTTTATATCTTTACTCATTTTCGAACTTATTTTACTAGATAAATTGTCTAGTGTCAAGACATTTTGTCTAGTTTGTTTTAATATTAAAATGAACGGACAAATTATATGGACAAAATTTTTTGCAGGAATTTAAGAGAGATCAGAAAATCCTGTTCCTTAACTCAAAAACAAGTTGCCGACAATCTCGGCGTTGTCGAAAGTTGTTATGCCAACTGGGAACAAGGGAGAACCGAACCGAGCATTGAAATGCTCAGAAAACTCGGGGCGATCTTCGGCATAAGCCTTGAAGATCTCATAAACGGATAAAACCGATACCCTTTTCGTATCGGTTTTTTATATTTAGTTTATTTGATTTAACGCAATTAAAAATCGGCTGTTTTCACTTCTGCCGGATTATCTGAACGGTGCCGTCCTGCCACGGACAACGACACCTCTCTGTTTGCATACGAATCACTTTATCTGAGCGACCCTGACGAAATAAAGCGTATATTCTTCTCCTACCTTCAAAGTCAGTTCGTAGCTCTCCGGCAGGTCGAAGCCGTCGTCCTTATCGGTATCGAAAGGGTAAACGGAGTCCTTTTTCGCAAGATAGGTCGCGGTGCCGGTTGAACCGTCTGAAAACGCGATCGAATATCTGACTGATTTGTCCGCGCCTTCGCTTACCTCTGTCATTTGACCGTCAAGGGTCTTTTTTCCTTCAGCCCAGACGAGAGAGATCTCTCCTCCTGCGGATATCGTACAGGTCACCGTAGCAACGCCGGCATTTTCGTTATAGGCATAATCCTCTCCCCGGGCGATTATTTCTCCCTGCGCGTTGCATATGAAAGCCGCTTCCCAGGAGGATTCGAAAAGTTTGTCTCCGTCGCATGCGGCAAACGCGGTAAGGACTGCCAAAAGAACGCATACCGACGCAACCGTCACCACAAGTCTTTTTTTCATATCCGCTAAATCTCCTTTT
>CALWKT010000078.1 GCA_944381335.1 uncultured Christensenellaceae bacterium | reverse complement strand
AAAAGCGCGGGTATATATGCGAGAATCGAAACGAAAACAATGCGTTTGTCGTCCGCCGACGCAAGTTGTCTGATCAAAGAAAATAACATCAGTCTTTATACTCCAAGGTAACGTCGTTTCTGACGAGGTCCTCGTAACTCTGAGGTCTGACCGCATACGCGCTCTTTCCGTCTTTTACGAACACGACGGGAGGAACGAAATTGCGGTTGTAATTGCTTGACATCGAATAATTGTATGCACCCGTGGAGAAAACAGCAACTATGTCTCCTCTTTTCGCCGCGGGGAGAGCTACGTCTTTCAGGATTATATCGCCGCTTTCACAGCATTTTCCTGCGATAGTCACCACTTCTTCAGGCTTTTCGTCAGCGCGGTTGGCAAGCACAGCTTCATATTTAGCGTCATATAGCGCCGGGCGGATATTGTCGGTCATGCCACCGTCGATCGCCAGATATTTCCTTATGCCCAATATGTCTTTTATCGCGCCGACCGAATAAAGGGTTACGCCCGCTTCTCCCACGATCGAACGTCCCGGCTCGATCATGAAGAACGGCTTTTTGATACCTTTTTTCTCGACGGCGTTTTTAAGCGATGACGTTAAAAGCTCAACGTAATCGCAATATTCTTTCACGTCGTATTTCGGGTCGTCGCCGCAGTAATGTATGCCGAAACCACCCCCGAAATTGAGCTCGTCGACGATAATTCCTCTGTTTTTGAGTTCAACGACGTAATCTGTCACAACGTCTACCGCAAGCGCAAACGCCTGTTTGTCGAATATCTGCGAGCCGATGTGACAATGCAGTCCCGCAAAGCGCAGATTAGTTTTGCCGAGTATAGCGTCGACAGCTTTGTCCGCATAGCCGTTTTTGACACCGAATCCGAATTTCGAATCTACCTTCGCCGTCTGGATGAAAGAATGAGTGTGAGCCTCAACACCCGGATTAACGCGGACAAGAACTTTCTGAACGGTTTTTCTTTCTGCGCACATCGCGTCGAGGAGGTCTATTTCGTCAAAACTGTCCACGACGAAAGTCCCGACGCCGCAACCGAGCGCAAATTCAATTTCACTGACGAGTTTGTTGTTTCCGTGAAAATATGCCCTACTCATGTCGAACCCGACGCTGTTTGCCGTGTATATTTCGCCGCCGGAAACGACGTCGATATACATATTCTCCTGCTTTGCAATCTCGTATATCGCTTTGCAGGAAAAAGCTTTTGACGCATAGGCGACGCCGCCTTCCCCGTAAGTTTTTTCCACGGTCTCTGTGAACGCGCGACAAACCTGCCTGATATAGCTTTCGTCCATGACGTAAAGCGGTGTTCCGTATTTCTTCACCAGATCGACTGCGTCGACGCCTCCGATCTGAAGATGGCCTTTTTCGTTAACATTCATCGTATCTCTGTAATTCATATTTTTCTCCTATATTATAAGATTTTAACAAAAATATACTTTTAAGTCAATTTATTGTTTGCACTTGCTTTTTCATGCACAACAGTAACATTCTTTCGTTAAAACCGAGTTAAATTCGTTTTATTTACCGTTTTTCAACGCTAAGATCAGATAACCTCAAGCAAAAGTTAAATACTTTATTATTTTTAATTATTATTTAGTATTATATTTGAGATATTTAATATTGGTATTTTAATTATTTTTTAAATAATTACAGTACATTTCAGTAAATTATGAATTTTGCATGCTTTAATATTGTTTTCTATAAAAATTCACGTCATACCGGAATAATATTTTTTCAAAAGCCCAAGTTTTATTATTTGCGCCACCTGGCATATTGTCTCACAAAAAATTTTATATATCTACGACAAACAGAAAAGGAGCCGCAAATGCGCGGCTCCGTCCGTTTAGCCGGATAAGGCTTTATTTATTTATTTTTTCTTATGCATCCACCCGGTTTATACTTTTAAGGCTTGCTGATGATTTCACCTGTTTACCACTGACCCGCCATGTCCTTGATTATATCCCATATGGTTGCGCGTGGGATGTCGCTGTCACTGATAAGATCGAAATAATATTCCTTGCCTTCATGTGTGACTTTTATCCTGCCGACAAGATCTCCTTTCCTGACCGGCGCCTTGATTTTGTCAGGAAGCTCGTATTCTATCTTCACTTCGTCGCCCTGTTTTATGAGGACCGCCACGTCCTGTGCGGCAACGGGAGTCATTGCCTTTACTCTGCTCTTTTCAACTGAAACGCTTTTTTCAATCTTTTCGCCCTGCTTGCATACGATCTCGTTTCTGAAGTTCGCAAAAGCGTAGTTGAAAAGTCTGCAAGCTTCTGCAAATCTCACCTTGCTGTCGTCTGCGCCTATCACGGTCGCGACAGTTTTGATTCCGTTTCTTTCAGCGCAGGCTGAAACGCAGAATTTAGCGCTGTCTGTATATCCCGTCTTGCCGCCCTTGCACCCCTGGTAACTTCTTATAAGCTTATTGGTATTTGTAAGAGTCGTTACTCTGCCGGACGGATGAGTAAAATCTTCTGTCCATATCCCCGCGTATTCGTAATATCCGTCGTGTTTCATCAGTTCTCTCGTCATCACATTGACGTCGCGCGCCG
The DNA here is from genome assembly GCA_944381335.1 of uncultured Christensenellaceae bacterium. The sequence continues at coordinate 15,717 of CALWKT010000078.1, read as the reverse complement.
TCGAGTACTGCTCGCTTTCGGACGGGAGACCGGTAGGGTTTGCAAATTTCGTATTTGTCATGCCAAGACTTTCCGCCTTTTCGTTCATCGCGTTCACAAAACCTTCCACGCTTCCGCTTACAGTCTCCGCAAGCGCGACCGCCGCGTCGTTTGCAGACGCCACGACAACACCTTTTATCAGATCGTTTACCCTATACTTTTCATTAGCGTCCAGAAACATCTGACTGCCGCCCATAGACGATGCTCGCTCGGATACGGTTATTTCATCCTCTACTCCTATCTGTCCGCTTTCTATCGCTTCGAATACAAGATCTGCCGTCATTATTTTTACCATGCTGGCTATCTCGTGTCTGCTGTCCGCGTTATAAGAATACAGCTCCGCTCCCGTAGCGTAATCAGATAAATAAGCTGAATGGCAATTTACGCTATATGCGCTTTCTTTCGATTGCACAGCATTTGCTTCACTTACGACGTCAGGCATTTCGCTAGCGTACGCTACGCCCGACCAGACTGCCGCCGTCAAAGCAAGCAATGCAAGTAATATCGCAAAATTTTTCTTCATACTGCACCTCTCTTTAATGATTGTGATTAGTATAAGAAAAAGCGCCGCAAATATTCGGCGCAAAGTTCATACGATTTTCAGCCCTTTCCGGCTTATCTGTCTTTTACGGATAAACAACCGGCGTCGCTTATAAAAAACCGGGGCCGGAACAGGATATTTCAGGCAAGACTCGGATTTTCATTTTTTTCTTTCGTAGTTTACGATCACTTCAGACATAAGTTCGTCTTCCGTCATCTCTCCGGCAAAGAATCTTCTCAGGCTGATTTCCGTTTCAGGCTCGACCTGCATCCCTTCAATGCCCCAAATCGCCTTTATATCGCTGATTTTTTTGTCGATCTCTTCCTGAGACGGTCTCTTATCTTTTTTTGTACGCATTAAATTTTTCTCCGTTTACAGGTTTGGTGCGGCGTCCACTTCTTTTACTTCATACGGCACGCCGAAAAAGTCTGCAATTTTATTTGCTATATAGTAAAACCCTTCGATCGTGCCGAGATCTTTTGCTTTTTCACACTTTCTGTAAACGATAAGCGGCACGTTTTCTCTTGAGTGATCGGTTGAAGGCGTTGACGGGTCGCAACCGTGATCCGCGGTAATTATCAGCATATCGTTGCCTCCGATCTTACCCAGAATATCAGGCAATATCTTGTCGAACGCGTTCAGGCAATCTGCGTATCCTTTGACGTCGTTCCTGTGCCCGTAAAGCATATCGAAATCCACGAAATTCGCAAATACAAGAGAATCTTTTTCAGGCTTGAAATTCAGAATCCCTTCTCCGACTTCTTTATTGCCGTGGGCAGGTATTGCCTTTGTAATGCCGGATCCGCAGAAAATGTCCTTTATTTTGCCGACGGACACAACGTCGATACCGCTTTCGGAAAGCGCGTTCAAAACAGTTTTTGCCGGCGGTAAAAGCGCGTAATCGCGTCTGTCGGGAGTGCGGTAGAAATTGCCGGAAGCGTCTCTCGAAAACGGGCGCGCGATAATCCTGCCCACGCTGTCCTTGCCGCACATTATCCTTCTTGCTTTTTCGCAGCAGTCGTAAAGCCTGTCAAGCCCGAAGGTATCCACGCTCGCGGCGACCTGAAGCACGCTGTCCGCAGACGTATAGACGATCGGAAGTCCCGTTCTCAGATGCTCCTGACCGAGTTCCTTTATTATTTCGGTGCCGCTTGCCGCCTTGTTGCCCAGCACGCCGCTTACGCCCCACGCTTCGCAGAGTTTTTTTACGATATTGTCAGGAAAACCTTGAGGATAAACCGGGTGCGGAGACCTGACGACAAGCCCTGCGATCTCGTAATGTCCGGTCGTCGTGTCTTTACCTCTTGACCTTTCCGCGAGCCTTGCGAAACTTGCAAGCGGATTTTTCACCGGCACGGCGAAATCAAGCCCGTCTATGTTGTCAAAGCCGAGCGAACGCAGACAAGGCGTGTTCAGAAAGGGATATATCGCCTTGTATGTATTGCTGCCCTCGTCGGCAAAATCCGCCGCGTCTGCGGCTCCGCCGATCCCGAGGCTGTCCAGCACTATCAGATAACACGTTTTCATAAAAATATTATATCATTATTTGCGTATTTTTTCAATATACGCGTCCGCTTTATCCCGTCTTTTTTCCGCTTTTCTGACAGTATATGCAGTTTTACGCGCACGGTCAGGTAGTATAATTTGCATATGAACTTCAAACGCGAAATCTCCGGTTATCTGCTTTCGTTGGGCGTAAAGCCGTCCTGCAAGGGCTATCGCTATCTTGTCGATCTTATCGAAGCCGAACTCAACGGCATCGAGATACTTCCGCTTAAATACGTCGGTTACAGACTTGTTTCGGAAAAATACGGCACGTGCACGGACTGCGTGGACAAAAACATTCAGAACTGTATTTCCAAAGCGTGGCTTGACGGCGACATAGACGCGCTTTACGGAGAATTCGGCAACACTATCGACACAGAAAAAGGCAAACCGACGGCAAAGCAATTCATAATGCAGTCGTGCGAAAAAATCAGATATTCTGTTCAGACTGCGATGTTTTAATCGCCTGGTCGTTTTCTAAGAACGCGTAATTTGTCGCATAAAGTCTGATCCCGGCGCATAGAAATTTACTATGCGGACCGGAAAGAAGAAGTTTTTTCTCAATTTGAATTATCTTAAAAACTGCGTATCAGCGTTTGTTGAAGAACATTCGTCATTGATAGCCATTGTCTGCTCGTCTTGTCTGACCGGAATTCTGCTGGGCATTGTCGTTGCGGTCAGATTCGGAGAAGAATATTTCAAACTCAATGTGTTTTCCGCATTGAAAACCGCAGAGTACGGCAAATTTTCAACTTTTTTCAAATTCTTTCTTCTCGCGCTTGCAACTCTTACCGTGAACTTCACCTGCGTGTTCAAAAAGTATTTCAGCGCGCTGACTTTTGTATGGACGGCATTTCTGGGATACAGATTCGGGCTGTGTTTCGTTGGCGCGGCAAACGTTGCTCTTGTGGACGGTATCTTTACGGCAATATTTTTTTATCTGCCGCTTTGTCTCGGGTATATGACGATCTGCGTTGTGGCAACAGGCTTTGCGAGCCGATACTGGACGGCAAAAAGCGCGACGGTGACCTGTACCGGATCAATAACAGAATTGCTGTCGCACTATGCCGCGTTGCTGCTCTGTTTTACCGCTCTGTGTCTTGTCGTATGCGTAATAATGCCGTGGCTCGTTGCACTGATCCTGCTTTAGTATGCGCCGGGGCATCTTGTCTCTTTATCCATAAGATTGTGAAAACAGATATTTAGCAAGCAAGGACTTTTGTTGTTTTAAGCATATTAATTGTAATTAATGCTGACTGATATGCTGAATGTACTACGGTATACCGGACTGAAACGCTGAATGAAACGCTGAATGAAATGCAGAGTGAAATGCTGAAAGAAATACAAAAAGAAATGCAGACTGAAATCTGTTATATAATATCAAACAAGCTCAAATGCCACAGTAATAACAAGTACTTAACAGTGCATTATGCGGATGTGTTTTAATTAAAAAATAGCTGATGCGTTTTAATTAAAAAATAAAGGCGGCGGTAATCAGATTGAAAAGAAGTTATCCAAGCGTAGCAAAAAAAGTACTCATTGAGTCTTACAAGAATTTCACGATGTCTCCGGAGAGATTGAAAATCGCTTGTATTGCACAAGCTGTTCTCATTGAGGCAATGTAAAAGTCAGTAAAGCACAGCATAATCAACGCTTAAAAGTCACATCAGAAGAACGTAACCTCCACCAAAATAATGCTGATTGTACCGCATTTTTAGTTCTCGTCAACGAAAATTTTTTAAGGCGCAGTATAATCAGCGCACATAACACTACAACAGAAGATCGTATAACGTGAAGCCTTTTTTTGTTTTACGCCATAGGTTTCCGAAATACTCACTAAAAATCATCGCCTGAGGTAGCATCAGTTTCAAGCCGCATAATTTCAAATAACTTTGCATAAGAAGCGCGTACAACACCGCCGAAAAGTTCTTAACGTTTCGATTGCAACAAAAAAGCGGACGGTTTCCCGTCCGCATTCTTGCTGTCTGAAAGATTGTTATTTCGCGTATTCAACACGTCTTACTTCTCTTATCACGTTGACTTTGATCTGTCCCGGATATTCCAGTTCAGCTTCAAGTTTCTTGGCGATCTCCTTTGCCATGAACATTGTCTTGGAATCGTCGACTTCTTCGGGTTTCACGATGACTCTGATCTCTCTGCCCGCCTGGATCGCATACGACGTTTCCACGCCGTCGAAAGAATTGGCGAGACTTTCAAGTTTTTCAAGTCTCTTGACGTAATTTTCGATCGATTCTCTTCTCGCTCCGGGTCTTGCGCCTGAAACGGAGTCTGCCGCCTGAACGATGATCGCTTCGAGAGTCTGCGGTTCCACGTCGCCGTGATGCGCCTCGATCGCGTGTATGACTGCGCGGTTTTCTTTGAATTTTTTTGCAAGCTCAACGCCTATCGAAACGTGAGTGCCTTCAAATTCGTGGTCAACCGATTTACCTATGTCGTGAAGAAGTCCTGCTCTCTTGGCTACTTTGACGTCTGCGCCCAGTTCAGAAGCCATCATACCTGCGAGGAAGCAAACCTCGAGAGAATGATTGAGAACGTTCTGACCGTAGCTGGTGCGGTATTTCAGTCTGCCGAGAAGTTTTATCAACTCGGGATGCAAACCGTAAATATTTGCGTCGAACGCTGCGTTTTCGCCCGCTTCCTTGATCTGCGCGTCCATCTCTTTTTTGACCTTTTCGACGGTTTCTTCAATCCTTGCGGGATGTATTCTGCCGTCTGAAACGAGTTTTTCGATCGTAAGTCTCGCAATTTCGCGCCTTACCGGATCAAAGCCCGAGATGGTCACGACGTCCGGAGTATCGTCGATTATAAGGTCAACGCCCGTACAATTTTCAATCGAACGGATATTTCTGCCGACCCTGCCGATAAGCCTGCCTTTCATGTCTTCGTTGGGAAGTGATACGACAGAAACAGCAATTTCCGAAGCGTGATCCACAGCGCATCTCTGAAGCGCCATACCCACAATGTTTTTAGCCTTTTTGTCGGCTTCTTCCTTGGCTTGCTGTTCTATCTCCCTGACCTTTACTTCTGCGTCTTTTCTCGCTTCGTCGACCATTTCCCGGATCAATACTTCTTTCGCTTCGCCCTGAGTCATGCCGGAAACCTTTTCAAGTTCCTGTACCATGACGGTATGCGCATTCCGCACTTCGTTTTCGAGCTTTTCGATCTCGCTTTCCTTCTGTTCGATCTGTTTCTTTCTTTCGTCGATCAGATCTGACTTCTTGTCAATGGAAAGTTCGCGTTTTACAAGCTGATCTTCTCTCTGCGAGAGTCTTTGCTCTGTCCTGGAGTTCTCGTCTCTTTTCTGCTTGATCTCCCTGTCCAGTTCATGACGCAGTCTTTGCTGCTCTTCCTTTATTGCCTTTGCTCCTTCGAGGATGCCGTTTGCTTCGATCTGTGCTTTTTCTTTCATCGTGTCGCATTCACGCTTTACGCCGCCGATCGTGCGATGGACGTAAAATCTGTACACTACCAAACCGATTGCAACTCCGACAACAGCCGTAGCAATTGCTATTACAGCCGCTATTCCGCCGGAAATTCCCGCCCCAGGGAGTAAAGTCAAGCCTGTGTTACTGCTTAACATTCAAACCTCCTGTTATTCAATTTTTAAGTATCACACACCCGGAGTTACCGGGGTATTGTCTTATTATAACGTTATTTTACGCGCGTTGTCAATGTAAATCCGAACTTTTAAACAATCCGGCATTTATTGCGCGTTTGAGGAGAGAATTTTCTCCTTGATTTCAGCCATAAGCTCGGGATTGTCCTCGAGATATCTGACCGTGTTGTCTCTGCCCTGTCCGATCTTTTCGTCATTATAGCTGAACCAGGAACCGCTCTTGACGATGATCTTCTTCTCAATCGCCACGTCGAGCACGCAACCTGCCTGAGAAATGCCCTTGCCGAAAATGATGTCGAATTCAGCGGTGCGGAACGGAGGCGCAAGCTTGTTCTTCACCACTTTAGCCTTGGTATGGTTGCCGACGAACTCGGTGCCGTCCTTGAGAGTGTCGCCCTTTCTCACTTCAACTCTTATGCTTGCTCCGAACCTGAGCGCACGGCCACCGGGAGTGGTCTCGGGATTGGCGAACATAACGCCCACCTTCTCTCTGATCTGGTTGATGAAAATGATGCAGGTGTTACTCTTGCTGATGATGCCGGTCAGCTTTCTGAGCGCCTGAGACATCAGCCTTGCCTGTACGCCGACGGAGCTCTGTCCCATCTCGCCGTCGATTTCCGCTCTCGGAGTGAGCGCCGCAACCGAGTCTATCACTATCAGGTCGATAGAATTGCTTCTGACAAGCGTTTCGGCAATGTTGAGCGCCTGTTCTCCGTCGTCAGGCTGAGAAACGTAAAGGTTCTTTACGTCAACGCCGAGATGCTCTGCATATACCGGATCAAGCGCGTGCTCAGCGTCGATGAACGCAGCGATCCCGCCGCCCTGTTGGCAGGAAGCGATCGCGTGAAGCGCGACGGTGGTCTTACCGGAAGACTCAGGTCCGTAGATCTCTATTATCCTTCCGCGCGGCCATCCGCCTATGCCGAGAGCCATATCGAGCGTAAGGCAACCCGAACTAAACGTGTCGACCTTCATGACGCTCTCGTCGCCTAGTTTCATTATCGAGCCTTTGCCGTACTGTTTCTCGATCTTGGCAATGGCGTCGTCAATAAGCGCGGATTTTTCCTTTGCCTTATTGTCGTCATTCTTTTTTTCCATAATTACCTCGTTAAATTTTTCTTTTTATAGTCTGTCCGACGGCAATGTCGCCGCGGATAACTTCAATGAAACCGTAAAGGACGAAATTAGCCGCGGTATTGCGGATGTAATTTCTGTCCCCGTCGAAAAGAAGCTCATAAACGAGCGATCCTTCCGCACAAGATACCGCGACGTAACACAGCCCGACAGGAGTGTCGAATTCATCGCTGTCCGGCCCCGCGCAGCCCGTGGTCGCCAAAGCGTAGTCGGTAATGCGGTTGGCAAGAAGTCCCTGAGTCATTTCAAGTACGACTTCACTGCTCACCACGCCATATTTTTCTATCGTCTGAACTTTGACGTGAAGGCGCCTTATCTTCGCGCTGCTGCCGTAAGTGACAAGCCCTTCGTAAAACACGCTGCTTGCGCCGCCGACGTTGACGGTACGCGCGCTTATAAGTCCTCCTGTGAACGATTCGGCAACGCTGAAAGTCTTGCCGGCGTTTTTGAGTTCTTTTACCATAACTTCCTCAAGCGTCTCTCCGTCCTCGGAATAGAGCGCGGAGCCGAGTATCCTCTTGAGCGCGGTGACTACGCCGTTGAATACGACTTCATCTGCGGTATTGTTTATCACGCTGATCGTGAAATCACGGTATTCTTCTACTATTGCGATCTCGATCCCTTCCGTTTCAGCCGCGCGGACATCTTCGAGGACATCTTCGGGCAGGTCGAAAGCCTTGAGCACGCACAAATTTTTACAACTTATCATAATATATCCCTCTTTTTTGCGACGATCAGTCTTTTTTGTTTTCGTCGCCTTCTGAAGCCTTATCCTCAGCAAAAAGCGCTCTGTTCTTCACGATATAGTTAATGCCGGAATATACCGTAAGCACAGTCGCCAGAATAATCATTATTCCCGCCGCCCACATCGTGGACTCGCCGAACGAACCTCCGATCGGAACGAACAGCGCGGTGCCTATCGCCGCAAGCGTGATGACCGTCTTTGCCTTGCCCCAGATGTCCGCGGCAAGTATGAATTTCTTGGAAGCGGCAATCTGTCTGAACAAGCCTATTATCAGTTCTCTCGCAATGATAACGACGGTGCAGATCATCGCAACGTACGGCATGCCCCAGATGAAGTTTCCTTCCATGATGAAAGCAAGACCTGTCAGAACGCATACCTTGTCCGCGATCGGATCAAGAAACTTTCCGAGCGTGGTCACCTGATTGCTTTTTCTTGCGAGATAGCCGTCAAGAAAATCCGTCAGCGCGGTCGCTATGTAAAGAAGCGAGGTCACGAAACAAAGTATATCGCCCGTCTGCTTGTCCCCTGCGCCGTAAAAGTGCATTTCAAGGCAGAAGAGAACGATCAGCACGGGAAGCATAACTATTCTCGTGACCGTGATTTTTGTGGGTAAATTCATTTTACTGTCTCTCCTATAAGGTCGCAGCCTTCGCTGCTTATCATACGCACGTCGTAGAAATTGCCGATCTCGAGGCACTTGTCTGAACAGAACCACACTTTTGCGTCAACTTCGGGCGCGTCGCAACGCGTTCTGCCTACAAAAGCCTGAGCGTCTTCGTCAATGCCTTCGTAAAGTACTTTTTCGACATTTCCCACTCTGCGTTTTGTTTTTTCGGACATTATCTTTTCCTGAAGCGAATACAGCCTGTCGTATCTCTGACGCTTGACTTCGTCGTCTATCTGACCGTCAAGCCTTGCCGCTGCCGTATTGTCTTCCTGAGAGTATCTGAAGAAGCCGCATCTGTCGAGCTGAGCGTAATTCAGGAAATCCTCCAGTTCCTGCTCATCCTGTTCTGTTTCACCCGGGAAACCTACGATAAACGTGCTCCTGATGCAGAAGTCTCCCGCCTTGCGTATCTTTTCAAACAGATCGATTATGCCCTGCTTTGTGATGCGCCTGTTCATCTTCTTTAATATCTTATCGCTTATATGCTGACACGGTATGTCAAGATATTTGCATATTTTGTCGTTTTTCGAGATATATTCCAGAAGTTCGTCGCTTATGCCCTCGGGATATAGATATAAAAGACGTATCCACTCCACGTTCAGCTTGCTGAGCTCTTCGAGAAGATCGGTGAGCATACATCTGCCCTCAAGATCGTAACCGTACCTCGTCAGATCCTGCGCGACGACGATCAGCTCTTTTATCGGATAATCTCTGACAAGCGCCTTTGCTTCTTCAACGAGATCTTCAACGGGGACGGAAGTGTACCTGCCTCTTATCTGCGGTATCGCACAGTACGTGCAATGATTGTCGCACCCTTCGGCTATCTTCAGGTAGGCATAGTGCGGCGGCGTGGTAAGCACGCGAGCCTTCGTATGTTTTCTGAAATCTTTATCGTTGGGAACGCACACCGTATGCCTGCCGTCCAGATCCTTTATGATGCGCGGCAGAAGATGGTAACTACCCGTGCCGAGAAACGCGTCGACTTCGGGAAAGCCCTCTTTGAGTTCGCTCATATAACGCTGAGGCAGACACCCGGTCACCACCAGATATCTGCACTTGTCTTTCTTGTATTCTACCATCTCCAGGATAGTGGATATCGCTTCCTGCTTTGCCTCGTCTATAAAAGCGCAGGTATTCACGACGATGACGTCCGCCTGAGACGGATCCGGCGTGAACTCATACCCGGCATCAGCAAGGTATGCGAGCATGTTTTCAGAATCTATCCTGTTTTTGTCGCATCCCAGCGACACAACTCCTATCTTCAATATATCCTCTCTTTACGCGCCGCTTACGCGGTACGAAGTTATACCGGCTCAACCCGTGCGCCGTCCGTATTGTTCCGTTATTCTTCTCCTCCGTCTTCGGGGAAAAGCTTGTCGTACTCCTCTTTTGTTATCCTGATCTCCCATTGTTTGCCGGAAGCGGATTTGCCTATGAATCCTCTGGCTTCCATCATGTCGAGAAGTTTAGCCGCTCTCGGGAAACCGAGATAAAGCCTTCTCTGCAACATAGAAATGGATATAGAACCTGTGTCTATGGCAAGTTTTACCGCCTGTGCGAACATCGGATCGCTGTTGCCGCTGCCGCCCGATTCCTGACTGTCTCCTCCCGACGTGACCTGATCCGGCTCTTCGGGCACGAAGTCTATCGCCTTCTGAATGTCTTCGTCAAAGTAAGCTTCGTTGTTGGCTTTGACCTGATCTACGACTGCGACCACTTCTGCGCCTGAAATAAACGCACATTGCAGACGTACAGGCTGAGGCTTGGTGCTGAGTTTATACAGCATATCGCCCTTTCTGAGAAGTTTCTCGGCGCCGGCATAATCCAGAATGGTCTTGCTGTCAACGTTGGAAACTACGGCGAAGGCGATTCTGGTGGGCAGATTTGCCTTTATGGTACCCGTAATAACGTCGACGGAAGGTCTTTGCGTCGCTACGATCATGTGTATGCCTGCGGCGCGGGCTTTCGCAGTCAGACGCTTGACAAGCGCTTCGAATTCTTTTGCGCAAGGCGAAAGCATGATGTCCGCCGCCTCGTCGATTATTATCAGGATATAAGGCATCTTCTGCATATCCTTGTTCGTCTTGCACAGCGCGTTGTACTCCTCGATGTTGGACTGCTTGTAGTTCTTTATCTCGGAATAACGCCTCTCCATCTCGTCTATCGCCCATTTCAAAGCGTTGATGATCTTATTGTTGTCGCTGAGTATCTCCGGCACCAGCAGATGCGGCAGACCTTCGTACTTGAAGAATTCAACTTCTTTGGGGTCGACCAGAATAAGCCTGAGATCTTCGGGCGAATATCTGTAAAGCATGCTGATCAGCAAACAGTTCAGACATACTGATTTACCTGCGCCTGTACCGCCTGCGACAAGCGCGTGCGGGAACTCGGTGATGTCTCCCACGTAGCTTTCTCCGTCTATGTCCTTGCCGAGGGCAAAGAACAGACCGCTCGATTTCCCGTTGTTGAATTCACGAGAATTGATTATCGGTTTCAGTCCCACCGTTCCTCTGTTTTCGTTGGGGATCTCGATACCCACGTATCTCTTTTTGGGAATTGGAGCCTCAATACGTATGCTCTCTGCGGCAAGACACATCGCTATGTCGTTGTAGTGCTGAGGGATCTTGTTGACGCTTATTCCGGGCGGAACTTCAAGCTCAAGCCTGCTGAACGTGGGACCTTTCACCACATTGACAACCTTGGCGTCTATGCCGAAGTTGGCAAGGCAGGTCTCTACGCTCGCTATCTTCTCCTCAAAGTCGGTGCCGGAATCCACTTCTTCTTTGTAATCTTTCAGACAATCTATTGTGGGCGGAACGTAAGGTTTGCGCCTGACAGGCTTCCTGGGCTTGGTTTCTTCCGGTTTCTGCTCGGGTTTCTGTTCGGGCTTCTGTTCCGGCTGTCTTGCGATTCCGATTACGGGATCGCTTATCGTCGGTCTTACGACCACCGGCTTTTCGGGAACCACGGGTTTCTCCGGAATTTCGGGTTTTTCAGAAACAACGGGCTTCTCCGGTTTTTTAGGCTCGGGTTTGTCCTGACCGCTGCCGTCCGGCATATTGCTGCGCTGATAATCGTCGTCTCCGCCGGTAAAGCCTCTGAGAGGATCGCCGCCGTGCTCGGTCATATCTTCTGCCTCTCCGAAATCGTCCATCGAACCGGTCAGCAACGATCTGCCCTTTTTACCGTCGTCCGTCTCAGTATCTGAAACTCCGCCGCTCGCGCCGGCATCTCCCTGCCCTTGATCTTCGTCAAGCAATCTGTCTATGTTGGTGAACAGATCGCGCGTCACGTCATCCTCACCGCTGCCCTGAGTTTCTCCAACATGTTCGTCAGCTGAGCCCGCGTCAGGGGTTTCTGCCTGAGAAACGGGAGGCTGTTGCGCGTCATGTCCCTCACCGCGGTTCTGCTCCTCACGCATACGGCGAAGATTTTCTTCCATTGTCCTTATACGGGAATTGTTGCTGTAACCGTCGTATATGTCACCAGAAGATACAGCTGCGTTTTCTTCTGTCTGAGGCTGTCCCGAAGGCTTCTTTCCGCCGTACAAGATATCCCAGGAACTTCTCGCATCCTGCCTCGTCTCGTCCGAAACGGAAGGTTTTCTGTCGTCTCTGGAATTATACAGCCTGTCCCTTGCGTCCTGTCTGCGACGCTTGTTGTAAACGTCAAGCGCGTCGTCGACAACTCTGTCGCTGATCGCGTCGCCGGCGCCTCCCGTTGTCTGACGCGTAGAATTATCCGTGTAATAGGGCGAATAATCCTCTGCCTGCTCGTCGCTTCCTATGTCTTCGATCTCACGATACGAAACGGGTTTTCTGCCAAAGCGCCTGCTCACCCTGTTGGAGTGCTGCCTGCCGTCGGCGTCACCGTTGTAGATCTCTCTTTCCGGTTCTTCGTCTGCATAGCGGCGCATTTCTTCCTGCTCTCCGTAACCGGTCTGACGTACGTCTCTGCGTTCCTTCTTCTTCTTTGAAGAACCGAATTGTCTCGCTCTGAAAGTGATCTCCTTGTTGAGTTGCGAAACGATCAGAAGCGCGACTACTCCGATCAGGAGCAATCCCGCGATGACTTCTGAAACCACATAGAGCCTTACAGGGAAATACAACAACAGCGCGCCGAGCCATCCTCCCGCAGTGTCGGCGTTATTGTAACAGGCGGAAATATAATTTCCGTATCCGCTGTATGAATAAGGCTTGGAAGAATACAGGTGGATCATCACGATCACAAGCGCGACCGCCGCAACGTAAAGCAACAGCACGCCTGTCGTCACACTCCTTTTACGCTTGAGCATAAGCGCGAGACCGATGACCATTCCGCTGACCCCGTACGCATAGATCGCGTAGCCGAATACCCCCGTCAGAAACTTTGTGACCGCTGCTCCCGCTTTGCCGAAAACTCCGAACAGAATAAGGCTCAGCACCAGAAAGATGCTGAACAGCGCCAATCCGTTTGCGAAGCCCGAACTTTTGGGACGCTCGTCATTGTTTTCAGGTCTTGTTCTTCTCAAATTGTACTCCTTTCCCGTAACGCACGCATATTTCCCGTATGCATAATTACACTGCATTAAGTATAACACAGTCGGGCGAATAATTCAATATAAAATAATATATTTTATTATAGCCTTTTTGAGCCGCCTCATAGCGTTCAGAAAATCGGAAATAAAAAAAGAAAACGGGAAAAATTCTCCGTTTTCTCAGTTTTCGTCAGCTATTCAAAAACCGTTTTGTGCATATTTAAACAAGCTCAGATCACTTGCTTTTCAAATATTATTTATTGATTTCCGTCCCTGTCGGAAGAAAATTTCAGATCTCTTTCAGGTATTTCTGAATTTTCTTCAAACCTTTCAAACCAAACTGAAAGCGAGTGTTTTTCTCTCAGCCTCATGATTTCGTTCATGATCTCGGACGCGTGATGAATATCGAGTGAAGCCTGATCTTTCCACCTGTCGATCAGAAGGACCGTCTCAGGGTCGCTCTGCGAAAAATAATACTCGTATCTTTCATTGCCCTTCTCTTTCCTGACGCGGTCAACTATCCCTTCGGATATCATATCGTTGACAAACCGTACGGCGGAGCCTTGTTTTCCTTTATAATAAATATGTATCGTTATGCTCATAATTTCAGCTAAAAGGACGATTTTTCAGTCTTTTTTCTCATACTTGTAGCCTTCTTTTTTGCTCAGCCCGTTCTGACGGTCGAAATTCTCCTTGTTCTTGTTCAGATACAGCCGGAAAAGCTCGTCCGAATCCATACCCGAAGTCAGGCACATGCTGACGAAGAAATGAAGAATGTCGACGATCTCGTACTTTATCTTCTCGTCATCCAGAGGCTTCGGGTTTTTCCACCACTTGAAATTCACTTCGTCTATAAGTTCTGCCATTTCGCTCATCATTGCGAGAGTCTGACGCTGGAGCCACTCCGACTTGTCGCTTCTGTCAAGGTTTCTCCTCTCTGCGATATCGTCGTTGAGCGCCTTCTGCATATAGAAAATTTTATCCAGTTTGTCCATGTTTTTGTCTTCTAGTATTTCTTTTATATCCATATTTTTTCTCCGTTAAAGTTTTATTGCAGAATAAAGATCTTCTTTCAGCTCTTTTCCGACGTATGCCAGGCTTACGCGACTTCTGTCGAATTCATTTTTATATATCTCGTTGAAATCATCGTACCCTATCTTGTCAAGCTCAGCTATCAGATCGTCGAAATCGACAAGCGAATCGGTCATAAGAAGCCACTTGGAATAGAACCGCATCAGCGCGCCGTTGCTGTCCTGCCCGAGTATATATGCCGCCTTCGCCTGCTGAATACTGCGGCGGAATTCTTCTTCTGTAAAACCGTTTTTGCGCACGTCGTCAATGATATCGGCAACAATACTCACCGCCTTGAGCGCAGAAGCGGTATTCGTACCGACGTAGATCGCGCTGAAGCCGTTGTTATAATAAGAAGAATTGTAAGAATAGACGCTGTATGCGAGACCGTGCTTTTCTCTGACCTCGGCAAAAAGTCTGCTGGACATTCCTCCGCCAAAAACGTAACTGCCGGCGTTGACGGTCAGATAGTTCTTGTCAGTCATGCTGACGCTCGGGAACGTCATCGTGATATTCGCCTGTTCGATTGGCTTGAAAACGGTCTTGTAGCCTCCTTCCGTGCGGTGCGGCACGTCGTGCCATTTTCTGCCGGGAATAGAGGCAAACCTTCCTTCAAAGTATTTTTCAGTTATCTTTCTCGCCCTCGCTTCACTGATGTTTCCGATGATGGCGACGACCGTGTTTTCAGCGCAGTAATTCCTGCTTATATATTCGACAAGATCTTCTCTCTGCAATGCTTTTACGGTATCCCTCGTGCCGAGTATCGGGCGGGCAAGCGCATTGTCTCCGAAATACAGCGCGGCGGCTACGTCCTGACACAGATCCGCATTGTCGTCTTCGCTCATGGATATCTCTTCAAGCACGACCTTGCGTTCTCTTTCAAGTTCTTCTTTGTCGAAAACGGAATTGAACAGTATGTCGGACAAGATCTCTGCGCACTTTTCGCCGTCCTCGTCAATGCTGAACGTATAAAAACAAGTGCAGGTCTTGCTCGTAAAAGCGTTGATCTGCGCGCCCAGCGCGTCAATTTCCTTTACTATATCCAGCGAATTGCGCGTTTTTGTGCCTTTGAAAAACATGTGTTCGAGAAAATGCGAAACGCCGTTGTTTGTCTCCGTTTCGTTATCACTGCCGGCTCCGGTAAGGATCCCGATAGAAACCGCGCGAGTGGATTTTCTTTCAAGATGGACGAGCCTGAGACCGTCCGCAAACTGATAAACTTTAGCTTTCATTATCCCTCCAATATATATCAGTATAAAATATTATGCGCGTTTTGTAAAGTAATAACCCCCGCTTTCATACCGCCCGTTCCGACGGCATATATTGCTAAAGGAGGCGCTTATGAAGTTGTCAGAAACCGATCTTTTAACGTCAGGAAAAAGCAGGAAAAGCAGAATATTGACAGAGATCCTGTCAAACTGCGCGATATTGATAATGCTTGTCTCTCTCTGCATTGTCGGCTTTACCGGCAGCGGAGCTTACAACACGGTTTTTTCGTCCGGAGGAGAAAACTCTGCGATATACCGGGGTGAAAACACGCGCTCAGAAGTGGCTCTGATGTTCAACGTGTATCAGGGCAACGAGTACCTTGAAAAAATACTGGACGTCCTCAAGGCATATGACGTGCACAGCACGTTTTTCATCGGCGGATGTTGGGCTGACGACAATAACGCACTGATAAAAAGAATTGCCGACGAAGGACACGAGATCGGAAATCACGGATACTTTCATAAGGACGGAAAAGACCTTTCATACGATCAGAATAAAAGCGAAATAACCTCTGCAAACGCGCTTTTAAAGGCAATAACGGGCAAAACTCCGA
>CALWKT010000077.1 GCA_944381335.1 uncultured Christensenellaceae bacterium | reverse complement strand
GATACGTCCACGCCTTTGATCTCCCAGAAACCGAGAGTATCTATGATCTGAACGTCCTTGTTGAGCTTTTTAAGACAATCGTGATCGTCGTGGTGGTGGCTTATCGTCACTGCGTCGGCGTTGACGTCCTGCATCTCGTAACCGACCAGCTTCTTACTGTAAGGGTCCGTCACTACGACGGTGCCCGTGGACTCTTCCAGTTTAAAAGCAGAGTGACCCAGCCAAGTAATTTTCATAATTTATTCCTCTATATCCAAAGCGATCTGCTCCGGTTTGTTAGCGTTGAATTTTGCGATAAGTTCGTGTATCTTGTCGTGCGGATCGAGAAGTTCGCTGAGCGATTTGTTCTGATCGCAAGCCGAGATGATGTATGCAAGGAACTTGGACATATCCGCCTGAATGAACCACTTTCTTTCAAGCAGTTCCTTGGGCGCGTAAGTCAGGTTGGTGCTTATGACAGCGGTGAACAACCCCTGGTCGTAAGCGTCGTCGAACTTCTTGAGCCCCTCGGTAAACAGCGCGTAAGTAGCGGAAAGGAAGATCTTGCCGCAACCTCTCTCCTTCAGTTCGTTGCACAGCTTGAGCATCGAATCGCCGGTCGCAATGATGTCGTCTGCGACGAAGATATCCTTGTTGCGGACATCGTTGCCGATATACTCGTGCGCAACGATCGGGTTCCTGCCGTTGACAACGTTCGCATAGTCCCTTCTCTTGTAGAACATACCGAGGTCGGTGCCGAGAACGGAAGCGTAATAAATGTTGCGGCTCATTGCGCCTTCGTCCGGGCTGACGATCATGAATCTTTCTCTCGTCATGTCGAGGTCGGTATACGAACGCAGCATTGCCTTGAGTATCTGATACGTGGGCAGGAAGTTGTCGAAACCCATCAGCGGGACCGCGTTCTGAACGCGGGGATCGTGCGCGTCGAAAGTGATGATCTCGCTCACGCCCATATCTCTGAGTTCCTGCAACATCTGCGCGCAGTCGAGAGACTCTCTCGCGTTGCGGCGGTGCTGTCTGCCGCCGTAAAGACTGGGCATGACCACCGTGATGGATTTTGCCTTTCCTCCGCATGCCGCGATGACTCTCTTGAGGTCGCAGTAATGATCGTCAGGCGACATATTGTTCTCAAAACCGAACATATTGTACGTGATGGAATAGTTGCCGACGTCGCAGAGAATGTAAAGGTCCTTTCCTCTGATCGTCTCCATGACCAGACCTTTACCGTCGCCCGTCGTGAACCTGGGGCAGACGTTCTTTATAAGGAAGGTGTCGCGGTGGAACTTCTTGCCCTGCGCCTTAGCCTCCTGGTTGTACCAGTTGACGAGGTAATAATCCACCTTGTCGCCAAGCTCCTTTGCGCCCGCAAGCGCGATCAGAGCCATGTTGGAAGTGTCTTTGTCAAAATTGAATATAGACTCAAAAAACGGTCTCATTCTTGCCTCCGTATATAAAATTATCTTTGGATTTCACGGTATGATAGCCGGCGTCAACCACTCGGGGACGCTGCGTCAATGAAAAAATATTTTGAAATCGGTCTTCGGGTAAGTGATCCATATCTCCTCTCAGAATAAACCGGTCGCGGCGCATTGCCGCGGTTACATAACTATATTACCATTTATAAGTTTTTATTTCAAGTAAAAAACAGAGTGAATTTTCAACAATTTTCGTCAGAGGTCGGACGCCTCTGAAACGCTCACAGCCCGAGCGAGGCAAACACCTCGCCTATCGGTTCACCGAATTCGAGAGTGGCTCTCCCGGCGTTCAGCCTTGTTTTGTTGATGAGTATCAGGTTCTTGCCCGAAAAGAAATTCACAAGCCCTGCCGCCGGATAGACGTTGAGCGAAGTTCCTCCGACGATCAGAGTCTTCGCGCCGGCAACGTACTTTGCCGCCCTTTCGAACACGCCTTCCGGGAGCGCCTCTCCGTAAAGCACGACGTCGGGCTTTATCAGTCCGCCGCAAACGCAGCGGGGCGTTCCCTCTGCTTCCGCGACGTAGCGCGCGTCGTATTTTCTGCCGCATACCGTGCATGCGTTGCGGTGTATGCTCCCGTGCAGTTCAAGCACGTTTTTGCTGCCCGCCGCCTGATGCAGACCGTCAATGTTCTGCGTTATCACCGCGTCGAGAAGCCCTTTTTCTTCAAGTCTCGCCAGCGCGGTATGCGCTGCGTTCGGCTTTGCCGAAAGCGGCATCATATACTTCTTGTAAAAGTCGTAAAATACGTCTGTGTGCCGGCAGAAAAAGGCGTGAGACAGTATCTCCTCGGGCGGATAAGCGTATTTCTTTGCGAAAATGCCGCCCGAAGAACGGAAGTCAGGCACGCCGCTTTCCGTCGACACGCCCGCGCCGCCGAAAAACACAGCTCCGCCTTCCTCAAGCGCCCCGGCAAGTTTTTTCACTCTCACGTCAAAACCGGTCATAACTCATTTCGTAAGCACGTAAGTGGTAATGCTCTGACCGGGCAAAGTCACCTTGCCCGTCCAGCTTCCGGCAACTTCGTTCCAGCCGTCCTGGGCCGCCGCTGTGGTGCGCACCGACGTGACCTTCCCGTAACCGGAAAGACCGCCTATCGTGACGTTCTTTTCGCTCTTGGAATTGTTTATTATCACGACGACCACGCTGCCGTCAGCCTTCTTGTACGCGCTGTAATCGAGGTTAGCCCAGCCGGTAAGATCGGAGCTCGTCGCGCCGACGCGCACGTCGCCCTTGTCGATATAGCGCGAGAACTGCCCCATAACGTAATATCTCTTCAGCACGGAAAGCTGCTGAGTGCCGTCGTTGAAGACGTCCCAGTACACCAGCCCGTCGTTGTAATCGCACGGAGAAACGCCCAGCCACCAGTTCCAGTCGACGGCGTTGAGCATCGTCAGATCGCGGCTGATCACGTTGCCGAGAAGGAGTCCGCTTTCGATCGTATCCGACCTGCCGCTTTCCATCTCGCAATATTCGGTGATCGAAATGCCGAGACCGGGATAGTTCTTGTCTATGTAATTCTGATACTTTTCTCTGTGTTTCTTGCTGTCGTCGGCGCCGTAAGAGTGCGCTGAAATGTACTCTATCTCGTCGAAATAATCGTACTTGCTCATCGCCTCCAGATATTCTTTTATATCCTTGCGGTCAATGTAAAATTTGTAGTTGCCGCTTTCCAGCACGTCGCACTCGTAAGACGTGCCGTTCGCAGTGTTGAACTCGTCCAGCTTGTCAAGGAAAACGTCGTAGAACGCGGCAAGCGGTTCGGGATCGAAATGACAGCCTTCCTGCGAAGAACCTTCTCCGCCCCAGTCCCACTGCGGCTCGTTGACAGGACTGATCACGACCTCGGGCACGTTTTCAAGACCTGCAAGATGCTTTTCAACCAGATTGTCGACAATTATCAGTATATAATCGCAGTACGCTTCGTAAAACTCTTCCTTGAGGTTGTTCTGTTGTACCTCTGCGCCCGTACAGGTGCCCGAAAGCGTCATCAGGTAATGCGGGGAATTGGCAAAAAACACGATCTTGTCTATGCTGCCCGTCGCAAGCGCCATATCCAGCATCTGAAGCGCGCCGGCGTCGCGGGTAAAATCGTAGTTGCTTTCGTCCGCAAACGCAGCGAACAGTTCTTCGTCCGAAGCGTTCAGATAATCTTCTGCCATAAAGAAGCTTTCTGCGCGTCTGTCGGGATCGAACCAGTCATAGCAATACGGCACCACGTCGTCCAGATTGGAATCCGCAGAACCGCCGCCGATGTTGAATCTTGCGATATTCAGTCTGAGACCGCTATCTCCGTAAAGCATTTCTATCGCCTGCTCCTTGACCTCGTCCGTCCCCTCTTCACCCATTCTCTGGAAGGTCCACGCCATGGAAGCGCCGAAGCCCTGAACGGTCTGCTGTTCGTCGTTGAGATTTACGCTTATGCGCAGATTCGCATATGCCGCAATGCTGTAAATGCTCAGACAGATGGCGGTGATCATAACGAGTACCAGCAGCGTAAGCCCTGTCTTTTTCGCGATCGTCATGCCGTTGTTTTTAAAAAAAGTCTTTACGTCTTCTTTGGAGATATTGATCTTTTTCAAAATTTTTCCCTCTTTCCCTTATTTTCTTTATTATAACAAACGCGCGCCGCGACCGCAACAAATATATAAAAAAAGCGGCCCAAGCGGCAAATTTGATCGTTTTATGCCGTTTTCGAGCCGGATTATCCATAATTTACACCGCACGCACCCCGAACGGCTACCGTTCTGTCGCTATTGCGGCAAAAGTCGCCTGAGTCGCCCTTGCGAGGTCGGACGGCGTGGTCTCCACCTGCCTGCCCACCTTGCCTGCGCTGAAAACTATCTTCTCCTTGTCCTTCGCGCTTTCGTCTATCACGGTGACGAACTTTTTCTTCATGCCGATCGGACTGCACCCTCCGTGGATATATCCGGTAAGAGGCAACAGCTGCTTCTGCGGGATCATCTCTACGTTCTTGACCCCGACGCTTGCCGCCGCCGCTTTAAGATCGAGAGCCCCGGTCACAGGTACCACGAAAACGTAATTCCTGCGGTCGTGCCCGACGGTAACAAGCGTCTTGAAAACGCATGCCGGATCTTTGCCGAGCATGCGCGCGACCGTCGCTCCGTCAGTCGTCGTATTGTCGTACTCATACGCCTCGTAGCTTATCCCGAGAGTGTCCAAAACCCTCATCACGTTGGTTTTTTCAACTTTTTTCATCTGCTTTTTATCACCTCGTAATCGCGGCTTCTGAGTATCGCGACCAGATCTTTTTCGTTTTCGGGAGCGCGCTTCAAGAGTACGCCTCCGCCCTCTCCCCCTTCGTGGTGGAAATCGCTTCCGCCCGTGGGTATGAGTCCGAGCCTTTCGCAGACTTCTTCGGCTTTCCGGTTTCCGGAGTCCTGATAAGGATGCAGATTGGCGATCTCTATCCCGTGCACGTATCTGTAATCGAGTTCTGTGCAGATCGACCTGTAAGGATGCGCAACGACAAGAAGGTTGCCGTTCTTTTCCGCCCATTCGTAAAACTCTGTCTTGTTGAAATTGAGGATGTCGTAGCCGTCTCTCAGAAGTTCTTCGGGAGTGATCCCGTATACCAGGATCTCACCGTAAGGACCGGAATGTTTGTAATAAGTGCAGAAATCCGGCGCCGCCTCCAAGCCGAAAAACACGTCTATGCCGTACTTCGCGCACTCGTCCTTGAGTTCGTAATAGTCGCGCATATAGTCGCTCATTACGTTCAGCCTGCTTCCGAACTGCTGTGCGACATAACCGAACAGATCCGTCCTGTTGAAATGGTTTGTCACCACAATGCCGTTGTACCCTGCCTTCGCGTACTCCACGGCAATGTCTGCGGGTTCCATCTGACCGCAGTGACTGTTGTGTATGGTATGGAGATGCATTTCGAGTTTATACATATTCCGTCATTTCCCCTTCATCCGTCGGCTATCGCCTCGAGCGCACGTGCCCAGGCATAATCCGGATGAGTCTGTATTTCACAATTTTTTCCGCCCGTGTTCGTTAAAGCGTTTTACTGCTTGCGTCAAAGCCGCAACTGAAAGCCGGTGTCTTTTTGCTGCGCTCCCGGCTTGTACTCAGAGGTTTTTAGCCCCTGCGCGTCAGCCTGAAGTATGCGGCGCGCAAGCGGACTTCGTGTCGGTTTATTTGTCAAAAGACACTTTGTATACGTAGTTGAAAGTCTGCCCCGGATCGAGGACGTGTACGAACGCCTTATCCCTGAGTTCTCTGTCCGGCTCCAGTTTGTCCGGAGCGCCGTGCCACGGCTCGATACAGACATACGCGCCGCTCTCTTCCATGCTCCAGAACGCAAGCACGTCCACTTCTCCGAAATCAAAATAAACGCTTTCTCCGTCCGCAAGCCTGAGCGCAAGCTTATCCGTTCCGACGTCGGTCAGCATCACCGTCTTGTATTTTATCATCACGTCCTTTCCCACGCTCAGTCTGTCGATCGTGCCGAAAGGCGCCTTGCCTGTGATGAAGTGTCCCTTTTCTTCAAGCGTCAGATAGTCGGGCGAGATCGGTTTCAGAAAATCGATATAATTGGCGCCCGTGTCGATCTTTCCGTCATTATAAGTGGCGCATACGTTGAACGCGGGATGCGCGCCCATCATGAAATACATCCGTTTGTCGTCGACGTTCTTTGCTGTGTGGGTAACTTCGAGCGCGCCGTCGCATATGCTGAAGCGCACGGAATATTCGTACTTGTAAGGATATTTCGCAAGAGAATCCTCACTCCAGGCGTTGGTCAGCACCGTTTCTTTTTCAGAGATCTTCTTCTCCGTAAAAGGCGCGTGCCTGCAAACGCCGTGCAGAGGCACGTCGTAACGTTTGCCGTCCACGGTATACCAGCCGTCTTTCTGTCTGGCAACGAACGGAAATATCACCACGTCCTGTTCTTTCCATGAATCCTCGCTGCCCTGCCACAAAAATTCTCTGCCGTCTCTGAGTCTTTTCAGAGAAGAAAGAGTCGCTCCGTCAGTATTAACGGATACACTGAGTTTTCCGTCAGATATTGTAGATATCATAATCACACCTCCGCGATCTGAAATCATTATATCACATCCTCTTCTGTTTTGTCCAGACATTGCCGGAGTCAGTTACAATTACGTGCATACGCGCATGCGCCTTTAAATTAAATCTTATCTTGACAACGCGCGATTTATATAGGATAATATTATTGTGCGGACACAATATCCGTACAATAGCTAACTCAGGCAAGGTGGAAGATGAAGTCTGTTATCAGAAAGTATGCAAAACTTATGGTAAAAATCGGCGCGTGCGTAAAAAAAGACGACGACGTGCTGATTATTTCGTCGCTTGAAGGGGCGCCTCTCGCCCAGGCGATCACGGAATATTGCTACAAAGCCAAGGCTAAGCGCGTTACGGTGACCTATGCCGACGACAAGGCAAGCCGCCTGCATTTCCTGTATCAGGACGAAGAAACGCTGACGGACATTCCTTCCTGGGAAGCCGAAATGAGAAACCGCTACAACGACAAGCACGCCGTGACGATCAGGATCCTGACCGAAGATCCGCACCTTTACGACGGAGTGGATCCTCACAAGATCGCCGCAAGATCGCGCGCCGTTCACAAAGCTTACAAAGAATATTACGACAACGCGATGTCCAACAGGATCCGCTGGACGCTCTGCGCCGTTCCGGGTGAAGCGTGGGCAAAGACCGTATTCCCGGAGCTGTCCGCTTCAAAAGCGGTGGCTAAATTGTGGGAACTGATAATCAAATCCATGCGGCTCGACCAAAAAGACAGCGTAAAGGCGTGGCAGGATTTCCAGAACGCTTCTCTCGAAAGGATAGAAAAACTCAACTCTCTCAACCTGAGGCAGATGAGATATAAAAATTCGCTGGGAACTGACTTCACGATCGGGCTCCCCGCCGGAGCGTATTTCAGCGGAGCAAAAGAAAACACGACGTACGGCGCACCGTTCTGCGCAAATATGCCGACGGAGGAAATATTCACTCTGCCTGACAAAAACACGGGCGACGGAAAAATCGTGGCGTCAATGCCTCTCGTGCATAACGGCACGATCATCGAAGACTTCTATCTCGTGCTGAAAGACGGCAGGATCGTGGACTTCAACGCGAAAAAGGGATACGAAACGCTGAAAAACATAATAGAGACGGACGAAGGCTCGAAGAGGTTGGGCGAGATCGCGCTGGTGCAGTACGATTCCCCCATTCAGAATCTTCGCACCCTTTTCTACAACACCCTGTTCGACGAAAACGCAAGCTGTCATTTCGCGATCGGAGAGGCATACCCTCTCATCAAAGGCGCTGACAAGATGACGCGCGAACAACTTGACGCACTGGGAGTCAACCGTTCGGGAGAACACGTTGACTTCATGGTCGGCACCCCCGATCTGAGCATCACCGGCATTTCCGAGGACGGCACGGAAACCCCGATATTCAGAGACGGCAATTTCTGCTTCTGAAATACTTAACCGCGAGGTAACCAGATGATCGGCATTTACGTCATATCAGGTGTAATGATCGTCACTGCATTTCTGACCGCGGCGTTCTACGTCAACGAACACCGCGTCGTCGCGACGATCGCCAAAACCGTGTCTTCGCTCGGATTTATGCTGATAGCGTTCATTGCGCTGAGCAAGAATTTCGACAATCTGCTCAATCTCAAGTACGGCATGGTCATGCTGACCGGACTGATGCTCTGCTTTGTCGGAGACGTATTCCTGATGATGAAAGAGTTGTTTACCGAACGCACCGCCAACCTGTATCTTCTTCTCGGAGTGGGAGCGTTCACGCTGGCGCAGATCATGTTCGCGATCAGGTTCATCATGTACGCGGACAGGTTCATATTCTGGCTCATTCCGCTCGTGCTCATCGCGCCGGCAATACTGCTCGTTTCTCACAAACTCAACATAATAAAGCTGGAGAGAACGGCGATCGGTCTTCTGATCTATTCTGTGATAATCGGTTTTACGACCGTATGCGCGCTCAATCTTATGATCGTCAGTCCGTCTCCGCGCTCGACTGCGCTTTTCGTCGCCCTGCTCGCATTCATGATCTCCGACACCGCACTGTGTTATACCTATTACGGCAGATCCGTCACTCTGCGCAGAGTCCTCAACTACGTAGTGATGCTATTCTACTACTCGGCGACGATACTCCTAGCGTATTCGATATTGCTGTAAAACTCAATACATGTCGACAATTTTGATCCCCGGCATATTTTGCCGGGGTTTTTTGAGCGCTCCGAAACGCGCATTTTAAAGCTATTCATAAAGAAAAACACTTTTCAACCGCTTGTCCTTTTTCCGCACGAAGGTATAAAAAAGTCCGCTTTTTCAAGCGGACTTTCGGGTTATGCATATATTCAGTTCTGACCCACGGTCGACATCCTCTTTCTGCGGGGACGCTTCTTGGGTATGTTGAAATTCTCCATCATATAATCTATGACCCTGCAAGCCTTTCTGACCGCAAGCTCAGACCTGATGGGAAGCATGAACGGCACTTCCTGATATGCGCTGGTCTCGCTGAGATCGCGCTGATGGTATTTTCCGTCGGTAAGCGCCGCGTCTTCGGGGTCGACCGCAAGATACAGCTTGAGCGTCTTTCCGCCGATAGCCATTTTCGCGAGAAGATCTCTGCCCATACGGTAGCTGTCGCAACGCGCGCTGTAACGGCTTTTTACCTTGCGGTAAGAAGTCAGATGTTCCTGAAGCATCGCATGGTAAGCGATGACGCTCTCGTCCATGGCGCTCAGTCTCTCTATGAAGCTCGGACGGATGTCTATGCTGCCGACAACGCCGATCGCAGTAACGCCGTCCGGCTCGACATATTCTTCCTCGTACTCTTCCTGCGGCTGTTCTTCATAAACCTGTTCTTCCTCATAAACCTGTTCTTCTTCATAAACCGCAACCTCAGGGACGACCTCTTCAACGGGAGCAATTTCGTCAGACTTGATGTCGAATTCCGAAAGGTCTTCGAATTCTTCACTCTCGCTGTATGAGAAATTATTTTTGTCGTCGATTTTCATAATTTCCTCCTGATCACACTATGCTTTTTTAAAAGCGGTATACTTATATTACTACAACGCCTGTCTCATGTCAATGAAAAACCGCAGGCAAAATTTTTCAATTTTCCCGGCTATATGCTTGTAAAACGGCTTTTGCGAGCTGATCTGCGCACGAAGTGCCCTTGCCCGCGCAGTTTACGCCGCCGCACTTTTCGACAACCTCGTCAACAGTCATCCCTTCTACGAGACGGGGTATGGCTATGAGATTGCCCGGACAACCGCCGTAAAACACGACGTTTTTTACGACGTTGCCTTCCAGTTCAAAATCTATGCGGCGCGAGCACGTGCCTTTAGTCATATACGTATGTTTCATAATACCTCACTTGAATTCCGGATAAAATTCCTTTATATACGCCTGAACGTCCTTGCGGGTGCCTCTGTAAGGTCCAGGATTTTCCATCTTGTTTGAAACCAGAGCGGTCGCCCACAGGAGAGCTTTGTCCATGGGCTGATTTATCCTTTCCGTGATGTAACCCGCGAACGTGGTGTCTCCTCTGCCGCTTCTTCCGGAAAGGTTTCTCGCCTTTATCGGGCAGGTGCAGAGCCTCTCTCCGTCATAGGCGATGACCTCTGTATTGTGCGTGATCACGACCTCTTTTGCGCCCCAGGCGTGCAGCATCTTCGCCGCGACGACTCTGTCGGGCTGACCGGTCAGGATCTCCGCTTCCGCGGCGTCTGTTTTAAGGTATGTGATATAAGGCAATATCTCCTTCTTGTCCGCCCAGTCTTCAAAATACATCGCTCCCGTCTTTTTGTCCGCGTGACGCAGAAGCGCCTGAACGTCGACGGCAACTTTTCCTTTCGCCGCGAGCGCCTTGATCAGTTCCCCGTCGAAATCGCCGTAGATCAGCCCTGCAAGATGATATACGTTGCAGTCCACTTCGGGAATGTCCTCAATCCTGAACGGATCGGCCTGTCCTATGCAGGTGCAGGTGCGCCTTTCTTTGTCGGGGGTATGATACTTGTTGCGGATGGACGTGCTCGCGCTCGACGGGATATAGAAGACGTCCTCTTTGTCTATGACGAACTCGTTGAGTCTGTCCTTGTCTTCAGGCGCGACCTTGGTGACCACGCCGACCTTGTATCCGCCCGCATAAGCCGCCGCGGAAGAATAGATGACCGCGCCGCCGACCTCGATTATCTGATTGTCAAGATAATCTATATTATAGTCAAGGGATATATGCCCTATTGTGAGTGTATCGTATTTCTTCATGAATTTTATCTCCGTTTATTCTTAGATCCTGCTCAGATCGTCGATCGAATACGTCATTTCGTAGCGCAGGTATGCGATGCCGAATCTTCTCGCGTCACCCTCTCCGTTGAACTCTTTGTCAAACGTTTCGCCTCCGACGGTATATGTCAATTCGTTCTTTATATAGCTCTTCCTGTCGTCAGCGGCGCCTGTATACTCGCCGTTGTAACGTGAGCAGAACCAGACGTAGCTGTTATCCACGACGTCTTTGACCGTTATCCTGATGTTATACGATTCTCCGATAGCAGGCAGGGTATAATTGTGATTGACAAGTTCAGTATTGTAAATCTCATCGATCATGTTAGCCGTGCTGGTCTCGTCACCGAACAGATCTTTATCGTATCCGGCGTTTTTAAGGATCCTGTTCATAATCTGACATTCTTTGTCTGTCATACGGTTGACGAATATCTCGGTCTGAGACTGCGAATCGCCGTCCGGATTTTCAATAAGAGCGATTATAGCGTTGATGTATATTCTATCCGGGACGAGGTTGCTTTCTTTTCCGACAGATTCTGCGGCGAACAGGTTCGCGGTATTTACCTCAAGCGTCACCAGCAGATACGAAACCGACGGATCGATCCTCAGGTTTTCTGCAGAAAGACCATTGTTGTAATAATCCCTTATCTTGTTCGTCTGACTGATCTCGTTTTCCAGCCCGTTGTCGTGTTTGGGAAGAATATAGCTCTGATAGAAGGATATATCTCCCGTATTGCCGCCCACGATGTTTTGGAACTTGTCTCCGGTTATCTTCGTATTCATATACGCGTCGAGGAACTGAGCGTTGACGGTTATCGAATCTGCTCCGGCAGGAGATATCGTGAACGTTGACGCTTCCATATTGTCTCCTGACTCGTCAACGGTGGATACGTAGTCTGCGTTCGAATAAGAATATCCTTCAAGTCCTGCGTGCAGACCTATTATCGTGGAGCGCATCTCTTCGCCGGAAGGTTTGTTTTCCTCAGGCTGACCGTCAGCGTCTACGTATATCTTGTTTACCGCAAGGTCGAACACGGTCGAGAATTCCAGTCCGCCTTCGGTCGCGTCTTTTTCTACAAACGTGGTGCTTACGCTGCCGCCCGCATTCATTTCGTTGAACGCCGCTTTCATTTTGTTCTCGATCGTCTTCTCCAGACCTTCTTTGTTGAAATCCTGTTTGTCTTCACCCTCTCCGACGGAAGTCTGACCCGAGAAACGTTTGACGAAGAACAGCATCTTGTCCATATAGGTGTCGCCGATATCGTTGATATCAACTTTTACGTCGTAATTCCTGACGCTGTTTTCCTCTCTCACGGCGATATCCACGATGATATCTACGTCGTACGGGAACAGCGTCGCGTATTTTTTGTTCTGGCTTATCGCGTCTGCGCCTTCGCCGGTCACGTTTTCAAAAGAAATGTCGCCGTTTATCCTCATTCTTATGTTGGGAAGACCTGTGTTGTCGTCAATATAGATAAGGATATATTCGACTTTGCTCGTCGGCAGAATCTGCATAAGGTTGTTGAGTTTGCCCGACTCGTTGACGATGTTGGCAAATTCGTACTGGCTGAGATAGGGATTGAGATCGTCATAATCCGTTTCGTCATCAAGAAGTCCTGCCTTGCTGTCAACGGTTTTCATTCTGAGTCTGGTTTCGTAATCTTCGCTTACTGTATTCAGCATTGTCTCTATATTGCTTGCCGACCAGATCTCGCCTTCGACGTCGGTATCGATATAATATTTGCTGTCGATCTCCGAAACGAAACCGCTTATTCCCAGAGACTCGACGTCCGAGGTGATATTTGTTTCAACGTCCGTTCCGTCAGACTCGTACTTGTAAGTCTGCGAAAGGATCAGATACATATCTTCTCCGCTCATCTTGTATGTGGCGTTGAATTCGTCTTCGCTCATCGGCGCATCTTTCTCGGGATCGTACTTGAGTTTTTCGTTCGCCGCAAGAACTTCGAAGATATTGGGAAGGATCGCGCCGCCCTGTGCGGTTCCCGCCCCGGACACGAACTCGATATTTGCGCCCAGATTGTTTTCAATGTCTGTGAAAGCCTGATATATCTTTTCGTTGAGCTGTCTTTCAAGTTCGTCAAAAGTCATGCCGGAAACGTTCCCTGTCTGATCTCCGCTTTCACTTCCTTCACCCGAAGCACCTTTTTTCTGGACCGCATTGAGCAGTTTCATCAGCGTTTCGAAATGCTGACGGCTCATTTCGTTGCCTTTCTTGTTGATGTCCACAAGTGCAACGCTGGGATTTTCGTCCGTGCCTTCGTACTGAGTATAAGTCAGGAACACGTATATAGAATCAGGCAACAACTGGTTTACCAGTTTTTTCATGCTTTCCTTGTCGCCGAGCTGAGCGTCAATCGTTCCTGTCAGATCGAGTTCGATCGTGACGGTAAGCGTGAAATAATTGCCCTTCTTGTCATCGGTGCCCGTTGCCGTGCAGGACACGTCCATTATCCACGGCTCCATGTTCTCAATCTTGAATTGCTGGTTTTTAAGATAGCCGTTGAGCAATGCCGCAAGCGTATCTTCATCCGCAAAAGGTCTGAACGCGCCGCCGTCGCCGTATTCGAGACCGGCAACTATTTCGTCGCGTATCTCAATCCTCTTCAGCGTTTCTTCGTCGTCAGAGAACGTGTTGAGTTTTGAGAACAGGTTGCTTGCGGTGATGAAGTACTCGTCCGAGCCCTCGATCCCGTTGTCAAAATAATACTTTTCGCTGAACTCGCCGTTGATGAAAGCATTGGCGGCAAGCGTCTGCGCTTCTTCAGTGTAGATGTCGACGCCGAGCGATTCTGCGGTGGGCAGTTTCACGTCTCTTATCAGCGCAAGGAAATCGCCCTGAGTCAGGTTCTCTGCGCCAAGCATATTGATGACTGCCTGTATCGGCTTTGCGTCAACGCTGCCGGTCGCAGTAAAGCTTATCGGAATGATATCGCCGATCTTGGTTATCGTGTCGCATATCTTAGCGTTGATGCTCTGCATAAAAGACACGTTGTTCCCATCCGTATCTTCTGTGGTAAGGAATCTGTCAAGCAGCTTATTGATCGCCGCCTGCTCCTTGTCGCCCATATCGTTGACGGCGACGGTTGCCGACCATGTGTTCTGATTGGGATAGACGCTGGCAGTCACGTAAAGCGTCTCAGGCAGTATTGAAGGAATAACACCCGCCAGAGTCTTTGCGAAATCGGGAACTTCTCCGCCGAAAAGTTTGGAAAGCAACTGCTCTTTGTTGTTTTCAAACGCAGTCTTCGCCGCGTCACGCAGATTTATCTTTATCGTCGCGCGGACGCGCACGTCTTCCTGTTCAAGCACGGTGACCTGATCAATGATGACCTGCTCCACGGAAAGCACGCTCGCAATGTCTATACCGTAATCGGTTTCGATCTTCTTGAGCGCGTCAAGCTCGGTTATAGAAGAAAACGCCTCATTGAGGACAGCCGCCAGCTCCTTGTCGCTGAGCTCGAGCATTTCCTTCTCAAGGGAATCCTGATCTTTTCCTTCAAGCACGCTGAAATCGAAATCAAGGCTTTCCAGAAGATCGTCCAGCGCTTTGTTTCCCGTAATGGAACCGTTTGCTCCGATCTCGGGCGCGCTTTCGTCAGCCATTATCAGTTTGCTTCCGTCGGACAAAGTAACTTCAGAGTCCCCGCTGCCGTTTTCTTCACCGGTCACCTGAGACAAAAGCCCGCTTACGATATCCGTTATCGAAACGTTGCATTCTTGCGAAAGATAAAGACCCTTTTTCAGGTTTGAGTAAAAACTGTCAAGATCGTTCTCGTCGTAAGGATTGGTGACCACCGAGGATCCGTCTCCGTAAAGATCGACCAGCATGCCGACGGCTTCTGTCAGTTCAAGCCCGGTCATTTCTTTAAGACTGGTATTATTTTCGCCTTCTCCCGGGATCATCTTATAATCCCACGCGACAAACGCTCCGCCTATAAGCGCAGCAATTATGACCACGATCATACTGATGCAGGCAAAACCGACGAACATTCGCCTTTTGGATTTAGACTTTCTGAGTTTGTCAGCCTCCTTTTCCGAAATATCCGTGCCTTCTCTTGAATAAAGTCTGTCGTTGTCGGTCCTGTCTTCAGAGCCGACCTTCTTGACTTTCAGATCATTTAAAATTTTCTTTCCCATACCCCGTTTCTCCCGGTCGAGATTATTTTAATATATTTTATTATAACACACTTTTTTCCGTTTGTATATATTTTAAAATTATATTAATGGAAAAACATGGATGCAGATTTCTCAAGTCTCAATACCTGTTTTCACGTTTTAAATTTTACCGCGTTTTTACACATTTCAGGCGATCCGCTCCTTTCTCTTTGTTGACAAAACGCCCGAGCTTCGCTATAATCTGCTTATAAATCTGCTACCGGTTGCGATCAGCCGGTATTATATGGAGAAAACGGACATGAACAACGCTTTCAAAGGCGAAAAACGCAATCTCGCGATATTTTTCTGTACAGTGTCGGTCGTCTTGCTTGTACTCAGCATTTTCCTGAGCTACTACGCAGCTTACGGCGACGTTCTGTTCGTGATAAAAGTCAGTAAATCTTCCAAGGAGAAACATTACGACGAAATGAACGCTTCCGCTCAGAAAGGACAGACCGTGTTTTTCGGTGATTCGTTGACAGAGTTTTACGACCTCGGGCAATATTTCCCCGACGAAGTATTCTACAACCGCGGCATTTCCGGAGATACGACGGACGGCATGCTGAACAGACTTGACAACAATCTGCTCTCTGTCGAACCTTCAAGAGTCGTGTTCCTCGGCGGCGCAAACGACCTCAACCACGGTCTGACTCCCGGTCAGATAGTCGAAAACATAAGGCTGATCCTGACGAATATAAAAACCGCCCTTCCCGGATGTGAAGTCTACGTCCAGTCTCTGTACCCGGTCAACCCTTACACTCATCCTGTTTACCTCAACAGCGTTGCCAGCCGCAAAAACAGCGACATCCTGCTCATCAACGAAGCTCTCGTTCCCCTTTGCAAAGAACTGGGGTGCACGTATATCAACGTACACGACAGCCTGACCGACGCAAACGGAAACCTGCGCGAAGAACTGACGATGGACGGACTGCACGTGAATGCGGACGGTTACGCCATCGTGACAAAGATCCTCTCGTCATATCTGCTTCAGGACTGACGGCAAAAGACGCAAGAAAGTTTTCCGGCGTGAAATCACGCCGGTATTTTTTATGCACGATCCGGCGACGCATTATCCCTCCCGATAATGCTTTACAACAGATTGTCCACATTATGATCAGGCAAAAAAATCCCCGCTCCGCGTAAAATGCGGAACGGGGCATACCGTTTTTTATAGCGTCAACTCTTGACTGCGCCGGCGATCGCCGCGCCGCCGCCGACAACGCCGCCTGCAAGAAGCAGATAACAACCTACCGCGGGAGCAACCGCATTGCCGATCATATCGCCGCCTTTCGTATACTCATTCCCCATAAGCACGGTAAATATTATGGTGAGAACGGCGCATATCAGACCGACAATGCCGGCTACGCCTCCTAGCGTAGAAAGCAGTCTGAGCCTGATAACCAGTTTGAGTATAAACAGCACCGCCGCAACCGCGACAGCCGCCGCAGTTATCCATGCGAACATGTTCGTAAGAACGAAATATTTAATCTCTCCTCCAAACTCAGTGGCGAGCTCGTGCCCGTCTGCCCAGTCCTGAAGCGTGGTAGAACTTTCCACCGAGAGACCGATTTTCGTCGTCGAAGTCGTCCAATCTAAAAACAATCCGGTAAACGCAAGCGCAACGCCGACGATCATAACGAACACCAGA
>CALWKT010000076.1 GCA_944381335.1 uncultured Christensenellaceae bacterium | reverse complement strand
TCTATTCTTCTTTCGTAACTTTCAAACGTAACTGCCATAAGTCAGAACCTCCTTATTCTTTACGCGGGTCGATTTTCTTGACCGCTTCGTTGTATCTGCCGTAGCTCTTGGTGTGCTTCTTGACAGCTTCGTTGGCGTCCATGCCGTTCTTGATGTCTTCCATCATCTTGCCCAGGTTGACGAACTCGTAGCCGATGACCTGGTTGTCCTTGTCGAGACCGATGTGGGTGACGTAGCCTTCAGCCATTTCGAGGTAACGCACGCCTTTTGCGTTGGTGCTGTACATCGTGCCCACCTGAGAACGCAGACCTTTGCCGAGGTCCTCAAGGCCGCTGCCGATGTTGAGACCGTTTTCGGAGAAAGCGGACTGGGTACGACCGTAGACGATCTGCAGGAACAACTCTCTCATCGCGGTGTTGATCGCGTCGCAGACGAGGTCTGTGTTCAGCGCTTCGAGAATGGTCTTGCCGGGCAGGATCTCAGCCGCCATAGCAGCGGAGTGAGTCATACCGGAGCAACCGAGGGTCTCGACGAGAGCTTCTTCGATCACGCCGTTCTTGACGTTGAGAGACAGCTTGCAAGCGCCCTGCTGGGGTGCGCACCAGCCTACGCCGTGGGTGAAACCGCTGATGTCCTTGATCTCTTTCGCCTGAACCCATTTAGCTTCTTCGGGAATAGGAGCCGGACCGTTATACGCGCCTTTGGCAACGTTGCACATATTCAGAACTTCACGTGAATATTCCATTAGGAAAATCCTCCTTAAAAATTGCTTTCTGCTTCTTGGATTATATCATATAGTGAAAAAAATATCAAAGAAAAATCAGCGTTGTCTGTAAAAAATATGCGCGGTATGCACGCCCGTGAAAAACGCAGAACGGCTGTGAAGTTAATCGCGCGCCCTTTACGGGCGTTTATGTACGTCTTGAGACGGGGAAAGGGGAGCGCAGAGCCGTCAGTCCGGCAGTACGATCCCCGTCGAGCCTATCGCGTAGTACTCGTATACGTCGCTGCTTTTGTCCTTTGAATTTTCAATGCTGAGCACGATCGAATCTGCTTTTGAACAGTTGAGCACGATTTCGTAACCGTTCAGATCTCCGAAAAGGGTCTCAGCGTTTTCTTCAAAGTCCTGAGCGAAATTCTCTTCGTCGTAATCCGTGCCGAAATATGTCTGATAGATCTGTCTGTACGCCTGCTTGAAAAATTGCTCCGGGTCTACCGAAAACATGAGTTTTTTGCCCGGGATCTCTCTGAACTGCGAAGGATCGAGCTTGTTGTAGACAAGACCGCACGCGGTGTTTATCGTCGCGACGTACTTGTCCGCGTCGGCGTCTTCTATGTCTTTCCATATCCCTTCGCTGTACTCTCTGTTGTTTCCGTTGTCAAAAACGTAATAAACGGTGTTGGTGTGGCTTTCTCCGACGTGCGTGGAAGAATAGTAGAGCGCGCCGTCTTTTTTGACGTAGCGCATTACGTCGTCCGGCCGGACGTTGGTTTTCAGGGTAAAGTTGTCAAGCGACAGGAAGTCTTCGGGGGTGAAATTTGCGTAGGCGGTCTCGCTTTTCGAGCAGCCCCACAGCGCCAGCGCCACGACTGCCAGAAGAAGGACCACAAGCAATGCCGTATAGTTGTTGTTTCTTTTCATAACGCACCTCTCTTCGCGGTTATCGTGCGCAATTTGCGCCCGAATATTCGCCGTTACGGTTTTTCGGTGAAACCTGAGACCGCATAAAGAGTTTTTTGTCCGCGTTCACGCAAAATATCGCGAAAAGCTCATTTTAAACGGCAAAAAAAGAAAATATCGTTTTACAACATAAAAAAAGGGTGGTATAATTATTGCAAACGTATAAAAACAAGGAGACAAATATGAACGGTACGAACATAATGGACACGCTGAAAGCCAGAGGTTTCATCAAACAGGTGGTTTTCGAAGACGAGCTTTACGAGATGCTCGGCAAGGAGAGCGTTCCGTTCTATATAGGTTTCGACCCGACCGCGGACAGCCTGCACGTGGGACATTTTCTCGCGCTGATGGCGATGAGCCATATGCAGAAGGCGGGTCACAAACCCATAGTCCTCATCGGCGGCGGCACAGGCAAAATAGGAGATCCGTCCGGCAGAACGGATATGCGCCGCATGATGACCAACGAGACTATAAATCACAACTGCGAATGTTTTAAAAAGCAGATGTCCAGGTTTTTCTCTTTCGAAGGAGAAAACGCGGCGATCATGGTCAATAACGCCGACTGGCTGGACAATCTCAACTTCCTTCAGTTCATGAGGGATATCGGCGCGAGCTTCTCGGTCAACAAGATGCTGACTGCGGAATGTTTCAAGACGCGCATGGAAAGAGGACTTTCTTTCTTCGAGTTCAGCTATATGCTTTTGCAGGCGTACGACTTTTTGTATCTGTTCAAGCATTACGGCTGCAAGCTGGAATGCGGCGGCGACGACCAGTGGTCGAACATACTCGCGGGCGCAGACCTGATCAGGAGAAAAGAGGGCGCTCCGGCGTTTGCCATGACATTCCAGCTCCTCACCACAAGCGAGGGTAAGAAGATGGGCAAGACGCAGGCAGGCGCGGTATGGCTTGATCCCGCAAAGACCTCTCCTTACGACTTCTACCAGTACTGGAGAAATACCGCGGACGCGGACGTTGAAAAGTGTCTTAAACTTCTGACCTACGTCGACCTCGACGAGATAGCGGAACTTTGCAGATATAAGGACGAGCGCATCAACGTGGCAAAGGAAAGACTGGCTTACGAAGTCACCGCGATCGTGCACGGCAAAGAAGAGGCGGAAAAGGCTCAGGCTCAGGCGAGAGCGGCGTTCGGCGGACAGGGCGACGATATGCCCGAAGTTACCGTTGCGAAAGGCGTAAACAACATCATCGACATCATGTGCGCGGTCGGCGTCTGCAAATCAAAGAGCGAGGCGAGAAACCTGATCACCGGAGGCGGCGTCAAGGTGGACGAGGATAAAGTAGACGCTTTCGATTACACCGTCAGCGACGAGAAACTTGCCGGGGGCGTGATCCTGCACAAGGGCAAGAAGGTGCACGTCAGGGTCAAAGCTCAATGAGAGGATCCTACTATTGCGTAAAGGGCGGCAGCGAGCGCGAGACCGTGATCAACAGGTCGCGTTTCATCAAGACGCTTATGCCGATCGAAAGCGCGGAGCAGGCTTTTGAAGAGATAAAGAAAATATCCAGAAAATATTCGGACGCGACCCACAACTGTTACGCGTTCGTGTCCAACAGGGAAAATACCGAGCAGAGATTTTCCGACGACGGAGAACCTCAGGGCACGGCGGGGATGCCTATGCTGGAAGTGCTGAAAAAACGCAATTTCAGAATGATCCTCGCAGTGGTGACAAGATATTTCGGAGGGATAAAGCTGGGCGCCGGCGGGCTTGTCAGCGCGTATTCGGGATGCGTTGCGGACGCGCTTTCGCAGGCTGAAACGGCGAGGTTCGATTACGCGCGTTTCGGGAAAGTTGTCTGCGATTATACGGATTTCCGCAGGCTGTCCGACGAAATAGAGAGAGAAGCTCAGATCATTTCCACGGAGTACGGAGACGGAGTTGAGATCTCGTATGCCGCGGAGGAGAGCAAAGCGGATAAACTCAAAGAAAAACTGACCGATCTGTCCTCAGGCAAAGCGCTTATAACTTACACGGGCGAAGGATATTTCGGTTTTGACAAATAAGAAAACAAATTACGGGGTGGTTTTATGAAGATAACCAAATCAACAGTTCTGAAGCAAAAACCCGACTTTTCCAAACTGGGTTTCGGTAAATATTTTACCGACCATATGCTGGTAATGGAATACGAAAACGGTGCGTGGAAGGAGCCGGAGATCGTTCCTTATGCTTCTTTCCCGATGGCTCCCGCGACCAACGTTCTACATTACGCGCAGAGTATCTTCGAGGGCGCGAAGGCGTATAAGAACGACGAGGGGAAAATTACCGTTTTCCGTATCGACGACAACTTCGTCAGAATGAACAATTCGGCAAAGAGAATGTGCATGCCTCAGTTTGACGCCAACGTCGTGAAGCCCGCGCTGTTCGAATTGCTCAAGCTTGAGAGAGACTGGATCCCGACCAAGCCGGGCACCGCGCTTTATATACGTCCGTTCATGTTCGCGAACGAGGAAGTTCTCGGCGTTCACGCGAGCAAGAAATACGTGTTCTGCATAATCCTGTCGCCCGTCGGCAGTTATTACGCTCACGGTCTAGAGCCTACAAAGATACTCGTTGAAGACACTCTGGTCAGAGCGTTCATCGGCGGTACCGGCGAAGCTAAATGTTCGGGCAACTACGCTTGCTCGCTGCTCGGCGGCGAAAAGGCGAACGCGCTCGGCTACGACCAGGCGCTGTGGCTTGACGGAAAAGAGCACAGGTACGTCGAAGAAGTGGGCAGCATGAACATCTTCTTCGTGATCGGCGACGAGGTCGTCACTCCTCAGCTTGTCGGCAGCATCCTGCCCGGCATAACCAGAAAGAGCTGCCTCGAAGTCCTCAAAAAGTACGGCTACAAGGCAAGCGAGAGAAGGATCTCGATAGAAGAAGTCGTAAAGGCTTATGAAGACGGCACCCTCAAAGAGTGCTTCGGCACCGGCACCGCGGCGGTCATTTCTCCTGTCGGCGTCATCGGCTACAAAGGTAAGGATATGGTCGTCAACGGCGGCAAGATGGGCGAGATCACCGCGTTCCTGTACGACAAGATCACCGGTATTCAGCAGGAAAAATATCCGGACGAATTCGGCTGGGTCACTCAGATCAACTGAAAGTAAACAGTTCAGACTAAAGCCGCGCCGCCTGAAAAATGGCGGCGTTTTCTTTGAAAGCGACTTTTTCATGTTTGCATGAAAATAAAAGAAGGGCGCGCAGATTTTTGCGCGCCCGTGTTGATCATTCCGTATTTTAAAAGTCAGCGATACCGGCGTTTTGCGCCTGCTGCATCACACGTTCCAGCCCTTCGGG
Source organism: uncultured Christensenellaceae bacterium (assembly GCA_944381335.1). Next base: position 1,719 of record CALWKT010000076.1, on the reverse strand, counting down.
GTGAATATCTCGTGGAAAGTGCGCACCGCGTATCTGTCTGTAAAACTTGCGATATAATCGCCTACCACGCGGTCTTTCGGAGTGGTCTCCAGAAGTGAGCGGAAGAAGGCGGGGAGTTCTTCGGGATGAGTCATGTAATGATCGAAAAGAAGCTCGATGAGCGCAAGCGTCTTTTTTTCTTCGGCTTTTGCGATCGGGTTGGTGTACACGCTTGCGAACATGAACTTGTGCAGTTTCAGGTGCATGGCTTCAAAGTCCGGAGACTGCTTCACGTAAGGCTTGCCGAAGCTGTTGTTCACGATGTCGAGAATAAGGCTGTTGATCCTTGCGCTTTTGCTGTGACCCAGAAGTTCGGTGCAGTCTTTGGGCAGATCTTCTTCTTTCAGCACGCCGGCAAGGATCGCGTCCTCGATGTCGTGATTTATGTAGGCGAACCTGTCTGCGTATTTTATGATCTCGCCTTCCAAAGTAGCGGGCTTTCCGCTGAACTTGTGGTTGACTATGCCGTCTTTGACTTCAAAGGTAAGATTGAGACCTTTGCCGTCGTTTTCCAGAAATTCGACGATCCTGAGACTCTGTTCGTTGTGCGAGAAACCGCCTTCTATCAGTTTGTCAAGCACGCTTTCGCCGGCATGTCCGAACGGAGTGTGCCCGAGGTCGTGACCTAGCGCTATCGCTTCGATCAGGTCTTCGTTGAGATTCAATGCGCGCGCTATCGTCCTGCCGATCTGAGCCACTTCGAGCGTGTGCGTCAGGCGGGTGCGGTAATGATCGCCTTCCGGGGAAATGAAAACCTGAGTCTTGTGTTTAAGCCTTCTGAACGATTTGCTGTGCACGATCCTGTCGCGGTCGCGCATGAAATCCGTGCGCAGGGGGCATGGCTTTTCTTCGCGCTTTCTGCCTTTAGTCATGTCTGAGCGGCAAGCGTAAGGACTGAAAAACGCGGCTTCTTTTTCGTAAACCGTCTTTTTAAAATCTTCCATGATTTTATTATACAGAACGCGCAGGTAGATGTAAAGGGGCAAAAAGTGTGAAAACGGCGATTTTTTATAAAAAAGCCGTTATTTTAATGCTGTTTTTACAAAACTGTGGTAAGTTGGAACGGTAGCGGGGATAAATAGGCTTAATTTGCCTTTAATAATATATAAAATCTTTGCAGATTAGTTATATTTGTGTTATAATATTGCAAATATCTATTTTACAGAGGCTTAAAATGAAACAAAAAGTTATTTACAGCGGCATCCAGCCTACGGGCATCATGACTCTCGGCAACTATATCGGCGCTGTAAACGAATGGAGAGAAATTCAGAACGAAGACGACAACTTCTGTATATTCGAAGTTGCTGATCTGCATACTATAACGGTCAGACAGGATCCCGTTGTATTCCGCAAGAACTCTCTCGATATGTTTGCGCTTCTGCTTGCCGCGGGGATCGACTGCAAAAAGAATATTCTTTATTTTCAGTCCCACGTGCACGAGCACAGCGAACTTTCGTGGCTTCTGAACTGCTATACTTACGTCGGCGAAATGGGAAGAATGACCCAGTTCAAGGAAAAATCCGAAAAACACGCTGACAATATAAACATGGGGCTTATGGACTATCCCGTGCTTATGGCTGCCGACATATTGCTTTTCAAGACGGACGTGGTGCCCGTCGGCATTGATCAGCGTCAGCATCTTGAGATCGCGAGGGACATTGCGCTCAGGTTCAACAATAT
>CALWKT010000075.1 GCA_944381335.1 uncultured Christensenellaceae bacterium | reverse complement strand
AGATGGAAAACGAAAAGGACATTACCGACACGATAGAGGAGATCAGGGACAGACTGCCGTCCGACGACGTGATACGCGAATTGGCGGATCTGTTCAAGATGTTCGGAGATCCGACCAGGGCGAAGATACTCGGATGTCTGCAAATTCGCGATCTGTATGTGGGCGAGCTTGCGGAAACGGTCGGGATGAGCGTATCCGCCGTGTCGCATCAGCTGCGCATACTGCGTGCGGCGAAGCTCGTCAAGGGCACGAAAGAGGGCAAAGAGGTCAAATACTCGTTGGACGACGATCACGTGACCAAGATCATGGAATACGGATTGACTCACGTCAACGAGGACAAATAATAAGAATATCGGGCAAAAGCCCGTTTTCGATTGCCCGATAGTTGAATATTTGCTCAATAGTCCAAGTATTCAACGGAGAAATGCGGAAATAAATTATCGATGTCCCGCAAAGCGGGAGGGAGGCTTATATGAAGAAGGTTTACAGGTTGGAAGATCTGGATTGCGCCAACTGCGCCGCGAAGATGGAAAGGCACGTCGCCAAACTGGACGGCGTGAACTCCGTCAGCATAAGTTTTATGACCCAGCGCATGGCGATCGACGCGGACGAGAGCCGCTTCGACGAGATCATGGACGAGGTCGTCAAGGTCTGCAAGAGGGTCGAGCCCGATTGCAGGATAATAAGATAACGGCGGGGTACACGGCGGTGGAAGGTTATTCTCTGAGCCGCAGGGAACGCAAAAACCTGATAAGGATAGTCGTCGCGCTCGCGGCGTTCGCGGCTATCTTTATCGCGGCCAGAGCCGTCGGGCTTGCCGACGTTTTCGGCGGGCGATACGGATGGCTGTTCCCGTTTGCGCTCTATCTGGCGGTCTATCTGCTGATTGGTTACGACGTACTGTGGCGCGCGGTGCGCAATATCGCCCACGGACAGGTGTTTGACGAGAACTTTCTCATGTGCATCGCCACGCTCGGGGCGTTTGCGCTGGCGATATACCGCGGCGCGGCGGGCATGGAGATAGAGGGCTTCGACGAGGCGTGCGCGGTGCTGCTTTTCTACCAGGTCGGGGAATGGTTCCAGAGCTACGCGACCGGAAAATCGCGCAAGTCGATATCCGCGCTCATGGACATACGGCCCGATTACGCCAACGTATTGCGCGGAGAAGAAGCCGAGACCGTCGATCCGTCCGAGGTCGCGGTCGGCGAGATCATACTGGTAAACCCGGGCGAAAAGATACCGCTCGACGGAGTCGTGACCGAAGGAGCGTCGTCGCTGGACACCAAGGCTCTGACGGGAGAATCTCTGCCGCGCGACGTAGCGGAGGGGGCCGAGGTCGTCAGCGGAAGCGTCAATCTCACCTCGCAGATAAAGATAAGAGTGGAAAAGGAGTTCTACGACTCCACGGTCTCCAAGATACTCGATCTGGTCGAAAACGCCTCCGAGCAAAAGTCCAGGGCGGAAAACTTCATCACGAGGTTTGCGAAATACTACACTCCGGCGGTCGTCGTCACGGCGCTTCTGCTCGCGGTCATACCCGGAGCCGTCACGGGCGACTGGTCTACATGGATATACAGAGCGCTCAGCTTTTTGGTCGTATCCTGTCCCTGCGCTCTCGTCATATCCGTCCCGCTGTCGTTTTTTGCAGGCATCGGCGCCGCTTCGAAATGCGGGATATTGGTCAAGGGTTCCAACTATCTCGAAAAATTCGACAAGGCAAAGACGTTCGTGTTCGACAAGACAGGTACGCTGACCAAGGGTAATTTTGCGGTCGCGGCGGCGGTTCCCGAGGAAAACGGGGATGAGATACTGCGGCTCGCGGCGATAGCGGAACGCGATTCCGATCATCCCATAGCCCGCTCTATCGCGGAAAAATACGGCAAAAAGACGGAGGGAGGATACACTCTGACCAACGTCGCGGGAGAGGGCGTGGTCGCCGAGAAAGGCAGCGATACGATCCTGTGCGGAAACGAAAAACTGATGGAGCGTTACGGCATAGCCTGCGCCGATCCCGACGCAACGGGGACGGTCGTACACGTCGCGCATTGCGGCGATTATAAAGGATATCTCGTGATAGAGGATGAGGTAAAGCCCGAGGCAGCCGACGTGATAGCCGAGCTGAACGCGATGGGCTGCCGTACGGTCATGCTCACGGGCGACAACGAACGCGTCGCCGCCGCGGTCGCAAAGAAGACGGGCGTGACCGAGCACAGATCGTCGCTGTTGCCGCAGAACAAAGTCGGAGAAGTGGAGAGGCTGCTGTCGGAGAAAAAGAGGAGCGAGGCTCTCTGCTTTGTCGGGGACGGGATAAACGACGCGCCCGTACTGATGCGTTCGGATATAGGCATCGCCATGGGCGGAGTCGGCAGCGACGCGGCGATAGAGGCTTCGGACGTCGTGCTCATGCGGGACGACCTTCGCGGGATCCCGACAGCCAAACGTATCGCTCGCAAAACGATGGCGATCGTATTGCAGAACATAGTTTTCGCATTGGCGGTCAAGGCGGTCATACTCGTGCTTTCGGCGTTCGGCATAACGAATATGTGGGCGGCTGTTTTCGGCGACGTCGGAGTCGCGGTGCTGGCGATACTCAACGCCATGCGAGCGGGCAGAGCTGCGAAGAGCGACCGCTGAACTGCGGTCGGTTTCAGACGGAGACGTTCCTGAAAAAGGCGTCTACGTTTTTTCAGCCGTAAAGTTTGAAGGCACCGAGGCAAGAGAGCGGGGCGAACGGATATCCCGCCGACGTGCGGACGATACGAGATATGTTGATAGGCATTATAGGCATGTTAAAAACGACATTACGAGTTGGCACACGGGGCAGATAAGGAGAACGGAAACGAAGCCGAAAGGGACGCCGCCGCGCGTCCCTTTTCGTCTGTTGAGCGGCGTCGCTTTTACAGGGGGAAGAGCCCGCCTCTGCCGAACGCGTTCGTAAGCGGAAGGAAAAACGGAGAGTGGACTTCGCGCTCGCGGATCGCGTCCGAAACCCGATATATAGCGCTGTTCAAGCCGCAATATGGCTAAATATAAAAATTTTACATAAATTTTACATTTCGGTTTAAAAATTGTTTGTGAAAATCGTTTGACTTGTTTGTCCTATACATATATAATAACTTTCGCTCGCTGTATTGGGGAGAAGCGTGAGGTTACCGCATTGCGGAGAACTTACGCGGACAAATGTCCGGAGGATCGGGCGACTAACGGAAGGCGAACTGCACGCCTTTTTATAATGCGGCGGGAAGAAACACACGGATACGTGAATCAAGTTAGGAAAAGGAGAAGAGAAACATGGCAGGACTTATCATCAGAATCAGGCTCAGAGCCTACGACCACAACCTCATCGACGAAGCGGCGAGCAAGATCGTCGAGACCGTCACCAGATGCGGCGTCAAAGTCGGCGGACCCATTCCGCTCCCGACCGAGAAAGAGGTCGTGACGATACTGCGCGCGGTACACAAGGACAAGGACAGCAGAGAGCAGTTCGAGCTGCGCACGCACAAGAGACTCATCGACATCTACAGCCCGACAAAGGCGGCGATGACCGCGCTCGAAAAGCTGACGCTTCCCGCGGGCGTGGATATAAAGATCAAATTCTGAACAGGACAACAACGCCGCTTTGCGGCAGAGAATATCGGAGGTGAACTTTATCTATGAATAAAGCAATCATTGGAAAGAAACTGGGAATGAGCCAGGTCTTCGAAGAGGACGGCACCGTAATTCCCGTGACGGTCGTGGAGGCAGGTCCCTGCCCCGTAGTGCGGGAGAAGACCGTCGAAAAGGACGTCTACGAAGCCGTGCAGGTCGCGTTCGGCTCTATCAAGGAGAAGAACGTCAACAAGCCCGTAAAGGGGCAGTTCAAGAAAGCCGGCGTGGAAGTCAGGCGTTATCTGAGAGAACTCAGACTCGACGACTGCGGCGCTTACGAGGTCGGCAGCTCCATCACCTGCGACGTGTTCGCGGCGGGAGATAAGGTCGATGTCGTCGGCACCAGCAAGGGTAAAGGATTTACCGGCGCGATCAAGAGGTGGAATCAGCACTGCGGTCCCATGGCGCACGGTTCCGGTTACCACAGAGGCGTAGGTTCCCTGAGCGCGAACTCGACCCCGTCGAGAGTGTTCAAAAACAAGAAGATGTCCGGACATTGGGGCAACGAAAGAGTGACCGTCCAGAATCTGACCGTCGTCAGAGTGGACAAGGAGCGCAACCTCCTTCTGGTCAAAGGCGCTATCCCCGGACCCAAGGGCGGCATGGTCGTCGTCAAGACGTCGTGCAAGGCTTAAAGGAGAGCGGTATTATGATGAATATAGACGTATTTAATACAAGCGCGAAGAAGGTCGGACAGGTCGCCGTTAGCGAGGCGGTTTTCGGCCGTGAGTACAACGAAGCTCTCGTGCATCAGGTAGTCGTCGCCCAGCTCGCCAACAAGAGACAGGGCAACAAGAGCACTTTGACCCGCAGCGAGGTCAGAGGCGGAGGCAAGAAGCCGTGGCGCCAGAAGGGCACCGGCAGAGCGAGACAGGGCTCCATCCGCAGCCCGCAGTGGACCGGCGGCGGCGTGGTGTTCGCGCCCAAGCAGAGGGACTTCTCGCAGAAGATAAACAAGAAGATGAAGAGAGCTGCGACGATATGCGCTCTGTCCGCGAAAGTTGCCGCGGGCGAATTCCTGGTCGTAGACGAGCTCGCGCTCAAAGACGCCAAGACCAAGCTGATGGCGCAGATCCTCAAGAACTTCGGCATCGACGGTAAAGTGCTGGTGATACTCTCCGCCGACGACGAGAAAGTTCTCAGAGCGAGCGGCAATATCCCGGGCGTCACCGTCATGGCGGCGGATCTGGTCAACGTGTACGAGCTTGCCGCCAACGCCAAGTGCCTCGTCACCAAGGCGGCGGTCGAGCAGCTCGACAAGACCTACGGAGCCGAGGAGGTAACCGAATAATGAACAAGTACGATATCATCGTCAGCCCTATGCTGACCGAGAAGAGTTACGACGGAATACAGTCCAAGAGATACACTTTCAAGGTGGACAAAAGAGCGACCAAGACCCAGATCAAAGTCGCCGTCGAGGACATATTCGGAGTCAAGGTAGAGAAGGTCAACACCTCGAACTACGACGGAAAGAAGAAGCGCATGGGAAGATACGAAGGCACGACTTCTTCCTTCAAAAAGGCGATAGTTCAGCTTTCCAAGGACAGCAAGCCCATCGAGTTCTTCGAGAGCTTGTCCTGACAGGAGGAATGAAAAATGGCAATCAAGAGATATAAACCCACTTCCGCCGCGCGTCGTCACATGACGAGCCTTTCGTTCGACGAGATCACGACGACCAAGCCCGAGAGAAGCCTTCTCGAGAGCAAGAACAGAACGGGCGGCCGCAACGCCAACGGCAGGATCACGGTAAGACACATCGGAGGCGGCAACCGCAACAAGTACCGCATCATAGATTTCAAGCGCAATAAGGACGGCATCCCCGCGAAAGTCGCGTCGATCGAGTTCGATCCCAACAGAAGCGCGAACATCGCTCTGCTGAACTATGCGGACGGCGAAAAGAGATACATCATCGCGCCGCTCGGATTGCAGAAAGGCGACGTCGTCATGAGCGGAGAGGGCGCCGATATCAAGGCGGGCAACTGCCTTCCCTTGGAGAAGATCCCCGTCGGTACGATGATCCACAACATCGAGATGCATCCCGGCAAGGGCGGTCAGATCGCGAGAGCCGCGGGCGGCAGCGCGCAGCTGATGGCGAAGGAAGGCAAATATGCTACGCTGAGAATGCCCAGCGGCGAGATGAGATACATCCCCATCAAGTGCAGGGCGACCGTAGGACAGGTCGGAAATCTCGAACACGAGATCGTCAGCATCGGTAAAGCGGGACGTCACCGTCACATGGGCGTGAGACCGACCGTAAGAGGCGTGGTCATGAACCCGAACGACCACCCGCACGGCGGCGGCGAAGGCAAATCGCCTATCGGTATGCCCAGCCCGGTCACCCCGTGGGGCGTTCCGACTCTCGGTTACAAGACGAGAAAGAAGAACAAGAGCAACAAGTTTATTATCAAGCGTATAAACTAACCGGAGGATTGAAGAATGAGCAGATCTGTAAAGAAAGGGCCTTTCGTCGAAGAGAGGCTGATCAAGAGAATCATCGCCATGAACGAGGCGAACGAGAAAAAGGTCGTCAAGACCTGGTCGCGTTCTTCTACGATCTTCCCGGAGATGGTCGGACATACGATCGCCGTACACGACGGAAGGAAGCACGTTCCCGTCTACGTCACCGAAGATATGGTCGGATGCAAGCTCGGCGAATTCGCTCCCACCCGCACCTTCAAGGGCCATGCGGGCGAGAAGACCACCGGCAAAAAGTAATTGGAGGAGATTGAAAGATGGCTAAAAGAATAAGAGAAAAAGCCGCGGCGCGCAGAGAGAGCGCGGACAAGCGCCCCAGAGCCGTAGCCAAATACGTGAGGATATCTCCCGACAAGGTGAGGATCGTTCTCGATATCATCCGCGGAGCGAAATACACCGACGCCGTCGCGATCCTCAAGAATACGCGCAAAGCCGCCTGCGAGCCTCTCCTCAAAGTGTTGAATTCGGCTGCCGCCAACGCGGAAAACAACCTCAACATGAACAAGAGCGAACTGTATGTTGCGGAGTGCTACGCCAACGCCGGCCCCATCCTCAAGAGGTTCATGCCCAGAGCGAAGGGAAGCGCCGCGAGGATCAACAAGAGAACGAGCCACATCACCGTCATTCTCGACGCGAAGGCCGAATAACGGAGGAGACAGAATATGGGTCAGAAAGTTAGTCCCAAGGGAATGAGAGTGGGCGTCATCAAAGGCTGGGACGCTCAATGGTACGCCGACAAGAAGAACTTTGCCGACTACCTCATAGAGGACCACAAGATCAGAGAGTTCATCAAGAAGAAGTACTATGAGTGCTCCATCTCGAGGATCTCGATCAGCAGGATCAGCTCCGTGGGTATCATCACCGTCAACATATATACGTCCAAACCCGCCGTTCTTATCGGTAAGCAGGGCTCGGGCGTCGACCAGATGACCAAGGAGATCAGCGCGCTCGTCAAGAGCAAAGAGGTCAGCATCAACGTCTACGAGGTCAAAAGACCCGACGTCGACGCGCAGCTCGTCGCGGAGAACATCGCCGCGCAGCTCGAGAAGAGATTCTCTTTCAGACGCGCAATGAAGCAGGCTATCGGCCGCGCGATGAAAGCGGGCGCCAAGGGAGTCAAGGTCATGGTCTCCGGCAGACTCGACGGCGCAGAGATAGCGAGAAGCGAAAAATATCACGAGGGTTCCATCCCTCTCCAGACTCTGAGAGCGGATATCGATTACGGCTTTGCGGAAGCCAAGACCACGTTCGGTATCATCGGCGTAAAGACCTGGATATACAAAGGCGAGGTCCTCGGTAAACCCGCGGCCGGAAGCGAAGGAGGAAATGCGTAATGTTAATTCCCAAGAGAGTCAAAAGACGCCGCGTTCACCGCGGAAGAATGACCGGAAAAGCCAATAAGGGCAACCGCGTCGCTTACGGCGAGTACGGTCTCATGGCGCTCGAACCGGGCTGGATCACCTCCAATCAGATCGAAGCTGCCCGTATCGCCATGACGAGATACATCAAAAGAGGCGGAAAGGTGTGGATAGACATATTCCCCCACAAGCCTGTGACCAAGAAGCCCGCCGAGACCCGTATGGGAAGCGGTAAGGGAAGCGTCGAATACTGGGTAGCGGTCGTCAAACCGGGCAGAGTCATGTTCGAGATGGCGGGCGTAGCCGAAGAAGTCGCGAGAGAAGCTCTGCGCCTTGCGGGACACAAGCTCCCCGTAAAGTGCAAGTTCGTCAAGAAAGAAGACGAGGTGAACGAAGATGAAGGCAAGTAATTTTTTTGAAATGACCAACGACGAGCTGCAGGTCAAGCTCGCGTCCCTCAAGCAGGATCTTTTCAACCTCCGCTTCAAGCATAAGGCGGGCAACCTCGACAACAACAGTCAGATCGCCGTCTGCAAGAAAGACATCGCCAGATGCATGACCGTCATCCGTCAGAGAGAGCTCAATCTCAGCGAAGAGCCGGTCAAGGCTGCCAAGAAGACCGCGAAGAAGGCGAAGTAAGGAGACCGATATATGGAAAGAAATCTGAGAAAAAACAGAGTCGGCATAGTCGTCAGCGACAAGATGGACAAGACCGTCGTCGTCGCGATAAGAGAGCGCGTCAAGCATCCTCTCTACGGCAAGATCGTCAACAGGACCAAGAAGTTCAAGGCTCATGACGAAAACAACGAATGCGGCATAGGCGACAGAGTGCTGATCGCCGAGACGAGACCCATCAGCAAGGACAAGTGCTGGCGCGTGGTGTCCATCGTCGAGAAGGCCAAGTAATACAGGAGGAATGTCACTATGATACAACCCGAAACAAGACTCAACGTAGCGGACAACTCCGGCGCCAAGGAAATCAAGTGCATAAGAGTTCTGGGCGGATCTTTCCGCAGGAGCGGCAATATAGGCGACGTCATCGTCGCGGCGGTGCAGAGCGCGATCCCGGGCGGCGCCGTCAAGAAGGGCGAGGTGGTCTAGGCCGTCATCGTCAGGACCAGCAAGGGCGTCAGAAGAACGGACGGTTCCTACATCAGGTTCGACGACAACGCGGCGGTCATCATCGACAACCAGAAGCAGCCCAGAGGCACCCGTATCTTCGGACCCATTGCGAGAGAGCTCCGCGACAAGGATTATATGAAGATCATATCCCTTGCGCCCGAGGTCATTTGAGGAGGACAGGACAATGAGTTACAGCGTTAAGAAAGGCGACGCGGTCATCGTGATCGCCGGCGAAGATAAAGGCAAGAGCGGACAGGTGGACAAGGTCATCAGCGGAGATAAGACCGCGAGAGTCGTGGTAAAAGGATCCGGACTCAAGACCGAGAAACACTTCGTCAAACCGCGCAGCGGCCGCGAAAAGGGAGGCATCGTCGAGAAAGAGAGAGCGATCGACATCTCCAACGTCATGATCGTATGCCCCTCCTGCGGCAAGCCGACCAAGGTCGGTCACAAGATAACCGAGGACGAAAAGGGCAAGAGCTCCAAGGAGCGTATCTGCAAGAAGTGCGGCGCCAGCCTCGACAACGTCAGCAAGAGCAAGGCAAAGACCGCGGCTAAGAAGACCGCAAAGACCGCTTCCAAGTCCAAGACGGCGACCAAGAAGACCGCCAAGAAGACGGACGAAGAGAGCAAGTAACGGAGGACTGAACAGTGAAAGAAGACAGAGTGTACAGAATCGCAGACGCTTACAAGAACGAAGCAGTCCCCGCGCTGGTCAGGAAGTTCGGATACAAGAACGTCAACGAAGTCCCCAAGCTCGTCAAGATCGTGATCAATTCCGGTTTCGGCGACATAAAGGACAATAGCAAGAGCATGCAGCTTGCCATGGAGGAGCTCAAAGCCATCTCCGGACAGGCTCCCGTCGAGACCAAGGCGAAGAAGAGCGTCGCCAACTTCAAGGTAAGAGAAGGACAGGTCATCGGCGCCAAGGTCACGCTCCGCGGTGCGAAGATGTTCGACTTCATGGACAAACTGATCTCGGTCGCGCTGCCCAGAGTCAGAGACTTCAAGGGCGTGCCCGCGGATTCGTTCGACGGAAGAGGAAACTACTCGATGGGAGTCAAAGAACAGCTGATCTTCCCCGAGATCTCCTACGACAAGATCGAAAAGATAAGAGGATTTGACATCTGCTTCGTCACCACGGCGAAGACCGATGCCGAGGCAAAAGAGCTGCTTGCGTTGCTCGGTATGCCTTTTGAGAAATAAGGAGGTATAAAGATATGGCGAAGAAAGCTATGATCAACAAGCAGCAAAGAGCTCCCAAGTATTCGACCAGAGCGTACACGAGATGCAAGATCTGCGGAAGACCTCACTCCGTACTCAGGAAGTACGGCATATGCAGGATTTGTTTCAGGAACCTTGCCTACAAGGGCGAGATCCCCGGAGTAAAGAAGGCAAGCTGGTAATTTGGAGGTAGATTGATATGATGATAACCGATCCCATCGCCGATATGCTCACCCGCATCCGCAACGGATTGACGGCGAAGCACGAGACCGTGGACGTGCCGTACTCCAAGATCAAGAAAGCGATCGCGGACATACTCGTCGAAGAGGGCTACGTCAACTCGGTGGAGACGAAAGAGGGCGAAGTGCAGAAAGTAATGACGGTGAGCCTTAAATACGGCGCGAAGAAAGAGCGCGCGATCACCGGCATCAAGAGAATATCCAAGCCCGGTCTGAGAGTTTACGCTCCGGCGGACAAACTCCCCAAGGTCCTGGGAGGACTCGGAATAGCGATCCTCTCCACCTCCAAGGGTATCATGACCGACAAGCAGGCTAGGAAAGAGAACGTGGGCGGCGAAGTGCTGGCTTACGTCTGGTAAGGAGGTTGCTATGTCGAGAATAGGTAGAATGCCCGTAACGATCCCGGCAGGCGTCGAAGTGACCGTCAGCCCCGAAAACCTCGTTACGGTCAAAGGTCCCAAGGGCACTTTGAGCAGACAGGTAGACAAGTGCATCGCGGTCAACGTCGACAACGGCGTGCTCCACTGCACGAGAAGCAGCGAAGAGAAGGACGTCAAGGCGAAGCACGGTCTGTACCGCAAGCTGATCTCCAACATGGTCGAAGGCGTGACCAAAGGGTATCAGAAGAGCCTTACGATCAACGGCGTAGGTTACAGGGTCGCCAAGCAGGGCAACAAGATAGTCCTCAACATAGGCTATTCGCACAATATCGAGGTCAAGGAAGTCCCCGGCATCACGTTTGACGTCGAGGGCGAAAAGGACATCGTGGTCAAAGGCATCGACAACGAACTCGTAGGTCAGATCGCCGCGAATATCAGATCGTTGAGAAAGCCCGATCCCTATCACGCATACGGTATCCGCTACAAGGACGAAGTGATCGTCCGCAAGGAAGGCAAGAAAGGTACCAAATAAGGAGTGAGCTATGATCAATAAGATAGATAAAAACGCAATCAGACAGAAGAGACACCGCAGGCTCCGCAACAAGATCAGCGGCACCGCCGAGAGACCCCGTCTCAACGTGTACAGGAGCACCAACAACATCTCCGTACAGATCATAGACGACGTCAAGGGTCACACTCTGGTCGCCTGCTCGACGCTCGACAAGGACATCGCCGCTCAGCTCGAGGGTAAGACCAAGACCGAGGCAGCCGCGATCGTCGGCAAGACCGTCGCAGAAAAGGCTCTCGCCGCGGGCGTGACCGAAGTCGTGTTCGACAGAGGCGGATACCTTTACACCGGACGCGTAAAGAGCGTTGCGGACGGCGCGAGAGAAGCCGGCTTGAAGTTTTAATCGGAGGAAGGACCAATGGCTAGAAGAGAAAACAGATTCCAGCAGGGCGACAGAGACGAGCTCCAGAACAAGCTCATAGCGGTCAACCGCGTCACCAAGGTCGTCAAAGGCGGCAAGACGATGAGATTTTCCGCTTTGATGGTCGTCGGAGACGGACAGGGCAGCCTGGGCGTAGGCATGGGCAAAGCCGCCGAAGTCCCCGAAGCTATCAGAAAGGCTACCGCCGTAGCGAAACGCAACATGGTCAGGATCTCCACGGTCGGCACGACGATCCCCCACGAGGCGATCGGCACGTTCGGCAAGGGCAAAGTCATCGTTATGCCTGCCGAAGAAGGTACCGGCGTTATCGCGGGCGGTCCCGTCAGAGCGGTCCTCGAGGTCGCGGGCATCAAAGATATCCGCACCAAGTCCATCGGGACCAACAACCCGATCAACTGCGTGAAAGCTACGCTCGACGCGCTCACGCAGCTGCGCACCGTCGAACAGGTCGCCGCTCTCCGCGGAAAGACCGTAGAGGAAATTTTGGGCTGAGGAGGAGTAAACAATGGATAAGCAGATAAAGGTTACTCTCAAAAGAAGCACGATCGGCTGCACTCAGAAGCAGAAGGCGACCGTCGAAGCTCTCGGGCTCAAAAAGATAGGCAGCGCCAACGTGATCGCGGACAACGACAGCACGAAGGGCATGCTCAAACTCGTCGCTCATCTCGTGAGTGTCGAAGAGGCATAAGGAGACTAATATGAAACTTCACGAAATGGCTCCCGCGGTCGGAGCGAAGAAAGAAGCCAGAAGAGTCGGCAGAGGTATCGGCTCCGGTCTCGGCAAGACCTCGGGCAAGGGCCACAAAGGTCAGTGGGCGAGAAGCGGAGGCGGCGTCAGACCCGGATTCGAAGGCGGTCAGATGCCCCTTACCAGACGCATCCCCAAAAGAGGCTTCAACAACGTATTCAAAAAGCAGTATTCCATCGTCAACCTCGGAGCGCTCGACGTATTCGAGGACGGCGCGGTCGTGGACGCTCAGGCTCTGCTCGACGCGGGGATCCTCTCCAAGGTCGAGCCGTACGGAGTCAAGGTTCTCGGCGGCGGCGAACTGACCAAGAAGCTGACCGTCAAGGCGAACAAATTCTCCAAGTCGGCGGCGGAAGCTATAGAAAAGGCAGGCGGCAAGACAGAGGTGCTGTAATATGTGGCAAACAATCAAAAACGCTTTCGGAGACAAAAGCATTCGCAATAAGATATTCTTTACGCTCGCGATACTGCTTGTGTACAGGATAGGCTGCTATATCCCCGTTCCCGGTCTCGATTTCACCGCAGTCGAATCGGCTGTTTCGGGCGGCGGCGGAAACACCCTTCTCCAGGTCATCAACACCGTGACCGGCGGATCTCTTGCAAGCGGAACGTTGTTTGCACTCGGCATACTGCCGTTTATCAACAGCTTCATTATAATGCAGCTGCTCACGCTCATCATCCCTCCGCTCGAAAGACTTTCCAAAGAGGGAGACGAGGGCAGAGCAAAGATAACGATGATCACGAGATACGTCGCGATACTTCTCGGCGTGGTACAGGGCATAGGTATAGTAGTCACGTTCCACAACTCCGGAGCTATCGAGCCCACTTTGGGCAGCGAAGCGGTAAGCGGCGCGATCATCATAATACTGCTGACGGCGGGCTCCACGCTGGTCATGTGGCTGTCCGAACGTATCACCGAAAAGGGCATAGGCAACGGCTCTTCCATGATAATCTTTACGGGTATCATTTCGTCGTTCGCCACCTCGCTCATCGGCGCGTTCCAGACACTCGGCGACGAGCCCAACAACATATGGTACATCCTCGGCTATCTGATCGTGGTCGTAGTGCTGTTCATCTTCATCGTGTTCATCGACGGAGCCGAACGCAGGATCAAGGTCAACTATGCCAAGCAGGTCAAGGGAAACAAGATGTACGGCGGACAGTCCACCTACATCCCGATGAAGGTCAACGGAAGCGGCGTCATGCCCATCATATTCGCGTCGGCGTTCATGGTGTTCCCGCAGATGATACTTTCGTTCGTTCCGTCCGACAACAGCGTAGTGACTTTCTACCTGCAGTATCTCGGACCCGGCACGGCGGTGTACTACATCTTCATGTTCCTGTTCATCATCTTCTTCGCGTACTTCTATGCGCAGATCCAGTTCAACCCGATCGACGTTGCGCGCAATCTGCAGCAGTACGGCGGAGTCATACAGGGCGTGAGAAGCGGAAAACCGACCAGCGAATATCTCGCGAAGATCAATCACAGGATCACGCTTTTCGGAGCGCTGTTCCTCGCGATAGTCGCGATCGTACCGACCTTCCTGTTCCAGTTGCTCGGACAGCCGATAGGTATGGCGAACGCGTTCAGCGCCACCGGAATGCTGATCATAGTCAGCGTCGCGCTCGAACTCGAAAAACAGCTCGAATCGCAGATCATGATGAGGCACTACAAAGGCTTCCTCAAATAAGGCGATGAAAGGAATAGTATTACTGGGCGCGCCCGGCGCGGGCAAGGGCACGCAGGCAAAACTGATAGCAGGCAGGTATTCGCTCCCGCACATATCCACGGGCGATATCCTGCGCTCCAACATAAAAGAAGGCACGCAGCTGGGACGCCTTGCTAAGAGCTATATCGACGAAGGTAAGCTCGTACCGGACGAAGTGGTCGTCGCGATAGTCAGGGACAGATTGGCAAAGCCCGACTGCGAAAACGGTTTCCTTCTCGACGGCTTTCCCAGAACGACCGCTCAGGCGGAGGAACTGGACAAGTTCGCGCAAGTGACCCACGCGGTCGATATCGAAGTCGACCCCGCCGAAGTCGTCAAGCGCATCGCGGGCAGAAGGATGTGCCGCTGCGGCGAGAGTTATCACATCTCTTCGCACAGCTCTCCGTACTGCGACAAATGCGGCGCCGAGCTGTATCAGCGCGATGACGACAAGGAAGAGACCGTCGCCAAAAGGCTCGAGGTCTACGCCGAGCAGACCGCGCCCCTCATCGGGTATTACCGCGACAAGGGCGTGCTCTTCGGAGTGAACGGGATGAAGAGCGTGGACGAGGTATTCGCGCAGATAGCCGAGGTGTTGGATGGTAACGATTAAGACCGACGAAGAGATCGCGTTGATGCGCAAGGCGAATCTCATCGTGAGAGACGCTCTCGATCTGGTCGGAGAAAAGATCAAGCCGGGCATGACGACCAAGCAGGTGGACAAACTGGTCCACGACTATATCGTCAAATGCGACGCGGTCCCGTCCTTTCTCGGATACAGCGGATATCCCGCGTCGGCATGCGTGTCGATTGACGACGAGGTCGTGCACGGGATCCCCAGCTCCAACAGGAGGATAGAGGAGGGGCAGATCGTCAGCGTGGACGTGGGAAGCATTTATCGCGGATATAACGGAGACGCGGCGCGCACGTTTGCGATAGGCAAAGTGAGCGAGCTGAAAAGCAAACTCATCGAGGTCACCGAAAGGAGCTTCTTCGAGGGTATAAAGATACTCAAAGAGGGCGTCAGACTGGGGGATCTCGGACACGCGATACAGAGTTACGTGGAGGCCAACGGCTTTTCGGTGGTGCGTTCGCTTTGCGGACACGGCATAGGCACCGAGATGCACGAGGATCCCGAAGTGCTCAACTTCGGCACTCCGGGTCACGGACTGAGGCTCAAAGCCAATATGACGATAGCCGTGGAACCGATGGTCAACGCCGGCGCTTACGACGTAGTGACGCTGGACGACGGCTGGACCGTAGTCACCAGAGACGGCAAGCCTTCCGCCCATTACGAGAACACCGTCGCGATCACCGCCGACGGAGTGGAGATTCTCTCTCTATGAAAAAGGAGAAAGAGAGACTTCGGGTCGGAGATATCGCGGTGTCCAAGGCGGGACACGACGCGGGCAGACTTTACGTGGTGGTTTCCGAACTGAACGACGACTTCGTACTCGTCTGCGACGGAAAATACCGCAAGAGCGACAACCCCAAGACCAAGAGGCGCAAGCATCTGGTCTTTGCGGCGAAGTCGGGCATAGAGGACGGCGAGGCCGCAGACGCGGCGATAGCCCGGGCGATAAAACAATACCGGAGTCAGGAGGAGTAATGTCGAAGGAAGACTTAATCGAAGCAGAAGGCGCAGTCATAGAAGTGCTGCCCAACACGAGATTCAGGATACGGCTTACGAACAATCACGAGATAATAGCCTATCTGTCGGGCAAGCTGCGCAAGAACTATATCAAGATTCTCGAAGGCGACACCGTGAGAGTCGAGATAAGTCCTTACGATCTTTCCAAGGGACGGATCGTCTGGAGGAACAAGAACTGAGACAATTAATCGGAGGATAAAGAAATGAAAGTCAGACCTTCTGTAAAACCCATCTGCGACAAGTGCAGGGTGATAAAGAGAGACGGCAAAGTGATGGTCATCTGCTCCAAGTACAAGAAACACAAGCAGAGACAGGGCTGAAAAGGGGATTTTGCGCTAAAACAGCCCCAAATCGGTTGCTATTATATCCGCGATGTGATATAATGCACAAGCTAAAAAGTGATTATTCGAGAGGGAGCGGCTGGACAGACCGCCTCATTCTACCTGTATACGGGCAGTCTGTTTTCCCGGATCGTCTAACACAAACAATATATTCGGAGGTATTTTAATGGCTCGTATTGCCGGCGTGGATTTACCGCGCGAAAAGAGAGTGGAGATCGGACTTACCTATATCTACGGTATAGGCAGGGTCACTTCCAACAAGATCCTTGCGGCTACCGGGATCGATCCCGATACCAGAGTCAGGGATCTGACGGAAGACCAGGTAGGAAAGATCCGTGAGTACATCGACCACAACCTGAGCGTCGAAGGCGATCTCAAAAGAGAAGTCAAGCTCAATATCAAGAGATTGACCGAGATCGGCTGCTACAGAGGTATCAGACACCGTAAGGGTCTGCCTGTCAGAGGACAGAACACCAAGCAGAACGCTCGCACCCGTAAGGGACCGAAGAAGACGGTCA
>CALWKT010000074.1 GCA_944381335.1 uncultured Christensenellaceae bacterium | reverse complement strand
CTGTGAGTCTTGCAAAGTCACGCATAAGCGCCCGATGCAGGAAGACTTCGCGCAACG
Source organism: uncultured Christensenellaceae bacterium (assembly GCA_944381335.1). The sequence continues at coordinate 7,238 of CALWKT010000074.1, read as the reverse complement.
GCTTTTACGCACGCGGGCAAAAACGCGGGCATACAATATTGTTATGGAAAAAGAGAGAAGAGAGAGGGCGGCGGCGCTCGCGAGGCTGGGAGCAAAGGTGAAATACGGGGAGAACGCTCCCGGCGCGTTCGGCAACGCGTGCGCGGTAAGGGAGACAGTGTACCCTAAAGACGGCATGGCGCTGGCAAGAACGGTCGCTTTTCTGAGAGGAGAAGCGATCGTCGTGGGCGGAGCGACTGACGTGCTTTTCCCCGACGGGAATTTTGAAAGGACGGTGATCTCCGTCTCGCGCGCAAAGGACGTGACGTTCAACGGAGAGAGGGTCTACTGCTGCGCCGGCGCAAGACTGCCGGACGTCGTTTCAAAGTGCGCAAAGAGGGCGCTTTCGGGGTTTGAACAACTTTCGGGCATACCGGGGAGCGTGGGCGGCGCGGTGAAGATGAACGCAGGCGCGTTCGGCAGGGAGATCGCGGAACTGATCACCCGTGTGGACGCGGCGACCGCGGACGGACGGATAGTCGCGCTGTCTCCGTACGCGCTGAATGCCGGGTACAGGCGCACCGACGTTGAGAAAAAGGGGCTGACCGTGCTGGGCGCGGAGTTTGCGCTCGTATCTTCCACAGAGAGGGAGATCAGAGAAAGCGTGGCTGAGTATGCGGAAAGGAGAAGGCTGTCTCAGCCTGAAGGCAGGTCTCTCGGCAGTGTGTTCAAACGCGCAGACGGGGTGTCTGCCGGCTATTACATTGAGCGCGTCGGTCTCAAGGGCGAAAAAAAGGGCGGCGCAGAAATATCAGTCAAACACGCCAATTTCATAATAAACAAGGGCGGCGCGACCGGCGCAGACTTCCTTTTTCTCGCTGAACTCGCGAAACAGCGCGTTTTCGGTAAGTTCGGGATAACCCTAGAATACGAAGTCGTCTTCCTATAGCCGCGTGGCGGCGGCAGGGCAGCTTCGCCAAGCGGTTAATGTTACGAACGCTAACAGCCGGCTTACGAGCCGCGTGGCGGCGGCAGGACAGCTTCGCCAAGCGATATCCGGATTCAAAAGCACCGGCAGACAATAAAGACCTGCCGTCGTTATCGTTTTAAGGGTTGATAAATTTTGCATTTTGATGTATATTGTTTGTGGTAGTTGAAATACCGTCAGACTTTTCGTTAACACTCGCCAACCACTTATACAGTTGGGGTTTCAATTGCGAAAGGTCTGTTTTTATGTAACCGACGCGCCGCTGCAAAACATTACGCGCAGGTTGCCTTTTGCAGAAAATGCCGACACCGCAAGATAGCGTTTGGTATTTCGGAGAGGTTTCCTGACTACGATCTGTTCAACCGAAATAAAATTATACTTTTTGGTTTTACCAATATTTTTGGTAAAAATCGCATTTGCAGAAAGTGTTGCACTTGGTTTGACAATTCACTCGGTATTATTATTGTAAAATTTTAAAAAGCTATGGCTGAGAGATGAAAAAGTCGCGGCTTTGGTATATAATATAAAGACCGGCGTGCCGGCATGCGCGCGGGCACGCAAGGAGAAAGAAATGAAGATCACGGCAGATTTCCACACTCACACCAGATATTCGCACGGGAGCGGCACGGTCAACGACAACGCGGTCAACGCGCTCAGTCTCGGTCTGCGCGCCGTGGCGATCACCGATCACGCAAGGAATCATCCGCTGGTCGGAGTGAAGCCGGAAAACATCGACGCAATAAAAAAGGACGTCGCGGCAGCAGACAAGGAATACAGAAAGATACGCGTGCTTCTCGGGCTGGAAGCCAACATAATCAGTCCGCGCGGAGACATTGACGTAACAGAGGAGCAGGCGCAAAAGCTTGACATACTTCTTCTCGGGTTTCATCTGACCGCATATCAGAAAAAGATCAGGGACTATTTCGGTCTGCCTTTCAACGGGGTCACCCGGATGTTTTTCAAAAACAGCGCAAAGCAGAGAGCTTTCAATACGGACGCAACGGTGAGGTGTATACTCAACAACAGGATAGACATTCTTTCTCATCCCGGGTTCAGGATAGACGTCGATTATGCCGAGATCGGCAGGGTATGCGCGGCGACGGGCACTTATATGGAGCTGTCGTCCAGGCATCGCACTCCGGACGAAAAGGGGATAGAGGAGGCGCTGAACGCGGGCGCGAAACTGATAATCAACAGCGACGCGCACAAACCGGTCAACGTCGGCAAATGCGGCTGGGCGCTTTCTCTCTCAGAGAAGATGGGGCTGACAGAAAACGAGATAGTCAACGTTTCGGACAAGCCCGTGAAATTCGCAAGAGGCCTCGTGATATGAACATAACGGAAAAAGTCAAGGAAGAGATTTTGATAAACGGAGACGATTACGCAGAAGAAAAGAGAGAGTTTCTCTGCGCGCTCGTCAAGTGTACCGGGTCTGTCGGGATCACGGGCGGCAAGTCCTATCTCCTTCTTGAAAGCAAGAACAGACTGCCCGTCGTCACAGCGGCGGCGTTGATAAAGGAGCTGACGGGAGAGGAGCCTGAATACGGCGGCGGCGACGGCAAAGGGTATTATCTGCGCGCGGAAGGCGCGGCGGCGGCGAAGATACTTTCCGTTGTCAGCGAAGGCAGGGCGGTCACGGACCTCGGCGACACGGACGGGATAACTTCGAGGAGCCAGGCGGCGGCTTACGCAAGGGGAGTTTTTCTCGCGAGCGGAAGCGCGTACGTGCCATCTGAGAGCGTGGAAGAAAAGAGCGTGGGCTATCACGTGGAATTCATCTTTTTCGGAGAGGACGCCGCGGCGGAGTTCAAAAAACTACTCGGCAGATGCGCGCTCAACGTACATATGGCTAAAAAAGGGAATTATTACAGCGTATACGCGAAATCGGCTGAGACGGTCAGCGACGTGCTGGCGTTTCTGGGCGCTTCTGACAGCGTGATCCTGATAAACGAGATCAGCGTTACGCGCGAGATGAACGGCGTCGCCAACCGCAAGGCGAACTGCGACCTCGCCAACATAGACAAGAGCGTAGCCACGTCTATGAGACAGGTGGAGGCGATAGAAAGGCTGAAGGCTGACGGAGAATACGAAAAACTTGACGAAAAACTCAGAGAGACCTGTGACGCAAGGCTCAGATACCGCGACGCAACGCTGAGCGATCTGGCAAAGATCATGGGGATAAGCAAGAGCGGGCTCAATCACAGGCTCGCAAAGATAACGGCGCTCGGAGAGAGGAAGACAGATGGAAGAAGAAAAGAAAACCGTTGAACAGGAAGCCGCAAAAGGCGGAGAGGGGCAGGAAGCCGCTCCCGCTAATGCTGAAGAAAAACCTGCCGTAGCCGGGAAAGAAGAGAAGAAAGAGCCTGAAAAACCTCCCGTCAAGCCGTTCGTGCATCTGCACGTACATACGGATATGAGCCTTCTTGACGGAGCGGCGAGACTGACCAAGGGCAAGAAGTTCCCTCTGCTTGACGCTGCTGTCGCAAAGGGCATGCCCGGCGTCGCGATCACCGATCACGGCAATATGTTCGGCGTTTTCACGATGTACCGCGCCTGCAAGGAGCATTACAAGAATCTGAAGCCGATCATCGGTTGCGAATTTTACACCTGCGAGAATATGTACGAGCAGAGCGGCAGACCTTCGGATTTCAATCACCTTCTGCTGATCGCCAAGGATAACGACGGCTACCGCAATCTGGTGCAGATGGACAGTCTTGCGTACGTGGACGGATTTTACTATAAGCCGCGTATAGACATAGACCTTCTCAAAAAACACACAAAAGGCGTGATCTGCTGTTCGGCGTGTCTTTCGGGCAGGATCCCCAGGCTGTTGCTTGCGGGCGACTACGAGGGCGCGAAGAACTACGCGATAATGCTGAGAGACATGTTCGAGGAGGGAGATTTCTACATCGAGCTCCAGGATCACGGCATACCCGAACAGAAGAAGATAAATCCGCTTCTCGTCCGCCTGGCGCGCGAGATCGGCGTAAAAGTCGTCGCGACCAACGACGTGCATTATATAGAAAAATCGGACGCGGAGATGCAGGACGTGCTTCTTTGCATACAGACGGGCAAGACGATAGACGACCCGTCGAGAATGAAGTTCGACAGCGACGAGTTCTATATGAAGACGTACGAAGAGATGATGGACGTCTTTTCCTGGTGCCCCGAAGCCGTGACCAACACGGTCGAGATCATGGAAAAATGCCATGTGACCATCGAGAAGCAGGACCTGCAACCGCCGTACGTGCCGCCGGACGGGCTGACCCCGGCGGAGTACCTGAGGAAGATGGCGTATGAAGGGCTTGTCGAGCGTTACGGCACCATTTCTGACGAACTGAGGGCGAGAGCGGAAAAGGAGCTCAACGTCATAATCACAAAAGGTTTCGCAGACTACTATCTGGTCGTCTGGGACTTCATAAACTACGCGCGTCAGCACGGCATCCCGGTCGGCGCGGGCAGAGGAAGCGGCGTGGGCAGCGTAATAGCTTACGCGATACACATAACCAACGTCGACCCGCTCAGGTACAATCTTCTTTTCGAAAGGTTCCTGAACCCGGAAAGAGAATCGCCGCCCGACTTCGACGTCGACTTCTGTTTCGAAAGGCGCGGCGAGGTCATAGAGTATGTGACGAGGAAGTACGGCAGCGACAAGGTCTGTCAGATACTCGCGCTCGGCACGATGAAGGCGAAGGGCGCGATCAAGGACGTCGCGCGCGTATACAACGTCCCCCTTCCGGACGTCAACAAGCTGACCAAGGCGATCGCCAACGATCCCAAAGTCACGCTGGACAAGGTGCTGGGCAGGACGAACAACGAGGACGACAAAAAGCTGTATTCTCCCGAAGTTGTGGAGATGTACAACGAGAACCCGACTCTGCGCAACGTGATAGACATGGCGCTGAGGATAGAGGGCATGCCGCGCAACTGCTCCAAGCACGCGGCGGGCGTCGTCATATGCAGAGAAGTCATTTCCGATTTCGTGCCGCTCCAGAGAAACGGCGACGATATCACCACCCAGTTCCAGAAAGAGGAAGTGGAACTGATGGGCATGCTCAAAATGGACTTCCTGGGGCTCAAGACGCTGACCGACGTCAGCAAGACGAGACAGTACATCAAAGAGGACTTCGGCGTGGAGATAGATTTCCAGAAACTGGGCTACGACGACCCCGAGGTGTACAAGCTGATAGGCACGGGAGAAACGGACGCGGTGTTCCAGCTCGAAAGTACGGGCATGAAGAAGTTCATGCAGGAGCTCAAACCGCAGAGCCTTGAAGATATCATAGCCGGCATTTCGCTTTACCGCCCGGGTCCTATGGACGCGATACCCGATTATCTGCGCTCCAAGAATAACCCCGAGACGATAACCTACAAGCACCCGGCGCTCGAGCCTATACTCAACATGACATACGGCACCCTGGTTTACCAGGAGCAGGTCATGCAGATAGTTCAGGTGCTCGCCGGATATTCTCTCGGCAGCGCAGACCTTCTCCGCCGCGCGATGAGCAAGAAGAAAGCGGACATAATGGCTAAGCATCGCGACATATTCCTGAACGGCGACGAGAAGATGCACATCGACGGCGCGCTCAAACGTGGCGTGAACGAGGACGTCGCCAACGCGATATTCGACGAAATGGAGAACTTCGCGAAGTACGCGTTCAACAAATCGCACGCGGCGGCTTACGCGGTGCTTGCGTACGAGACGGCGTATTTCAAACGCTACTACAACATACAGTTCATCGCGGCGGTCATCAACAACCGCATCACCAACGCGGACGAAGTGCAGAAATATCTGACTTATCTGAAAAATAAGGGTTACAGGATCTATCCTCCGGACGTCAACAAGTCGCGCGCGGTGTTCAAGACGGAGAACGGCGGCTTGCGCTTCGGTCTCGGCGGCATAAAGAACGTGGGCGAGGCGGCGATGCAGACTCTCGTCGAAGAAAGAGAGAAGAACGGACCGTATAAGAGCATTTCGGACATGCTGTCAAGGCTCCCCGCGGGCACGGTAAACAAGCGCATTTTCGAAAACCTTATCAAGGCGGGCGCGTTCGACAGCTTCGGCTATACGCGCGCGTCGTTGATGGCAAGTTACGAAAACATGCTCAACCTTTCCGCTTACGAAAAGAAGAAGCAGGGCAGCGGTCAGCTTTCGCTGTTCGACTTCATCGAGGAAGAAAAGACGGACGACGTGCCCTCGCTCCCCGAGTTTCCGCCCAAAGTACTGCTTGAAAACGAGAAAGAAGCCCTCAACGTATATCTGTCAGGGCATCCGCTGGACGAGTGGAAATACGTGCTTGAAAAACAACCGTTCACACTCGCGCCGCTTGCCGAATACCTCAAGGAGATTGCCAATATCCGCGCGGGAGAAAAGAGCGAAGACGAGGGAGAAGGTGGCGATTTCGAAGGGGAAAGCGGCTATCTGGAGCTGATCAACACGTACAACGAAAAGACGGTTTCCGTCTGCGGCATGCTGAGCAAGGTGACCCCCAAAGTCACCAAATCGGGCAAACTCATGGGTTACGGCAATCTTGAGGATATGCATGCGACGATAGAGGTCGTGTTCTTCCCCAACGTGTTCTCCAAGGTGCATTACATAATCCCGGACGACGCGATCGTCAGGATCACCGGCAGGCTCAACCTGGAGGAGGAGAGAGCAAGCATTGTCGCGATGGACGTGCAGCTTCTTGAAAATAACGCCGAAGAGGACGAAGAAGAGGAAAAAGAGGAAGAGACTGACGACGTGTTGTACGTAAAGGTGGAGTCCAACGAGCAGTACGACGAGGTGAGAGGCTATCTGAGGCTTGCTCCGGGCAAGGTGGAGACCTTCGTTCAGTTTGACGGCAAGCTTTACAGGTGCAAAGAAAGAGTGGACCTTAAAGGCGCGCTGGTCTCTCAGCTCAAAGGACTTCTCGGAGACGCGTGCGTAAAAACGGCGAAGAAAAAGAAATAAAGAGAAGAAAAGAGAGCCCGTCGCAAGGCGAAGAAAAAAGACTTTTCTGAGCAGAAAACGGACGCGCGTGCGCAAAATATCAAAAAAATGTGTAAAACAATGGAGTTTTCGCGCCGTATTTGATATAATCCTATTGGCGTATGCCTTACGGCATAGAGAGGAGAAAAATGGACGACAAGAATTTTCTGACCGACGATTATATAGTCATCAAAGCGCTTTCCAGTCCCGTTCAGATAATCGGGCTGACGCGCGGAGACAACACGAAGCCGCATCACACCGAAAATCTCGACAAGAACGAGGTCATCGTGATGCAGTTTA
>CALWKT010000073.1 GCA_944381335.1 uncultured Christensenellaceae bacterium | reverse complement strand
CTCCCGAGATAACCGAAACGCTCGCTGACGTCGTGAGGGATTTCACGGATATGGACGAGATCGTCGCAAAACACACTCCGTCCACGCTGATAGAGGAGTATTTCGGACATTTTGAGAACAAACCGCTTCAGCCGACCTATCCGGCATACGTATGCGGTTGCAGCAGAGAATCCATGGAGAGGATACTTATCTCGATGGGCAAAAAAGACGCGCTTGAGATAATAGCGGAAAACGGAGCGATCGAGTTCAACTGCGATTTCTGCCGCAAAAAGGAAGTATTCACAAAAGAGGACGTAGAAAGAATTTTCGAGGAAGCAAATGACGGTAATAAACGTTCCGACAACTGAAAATTACGATCCGGAGCAGATACTTTCGCTTGCCGAAGGCATGCTCGCAAGGGGCAAAGCCGCCGAAAGCGTAAAACTTCTCAACCGTTTCGGTCAGAAAAACGTACGCGCCGACAAGACGCGCGGCATTGCTTTTGCCGAAATGAGCAACTACCCGGTGTCCAACTACTATCTGCACCGCGCGCTCAAGCAATACATGAAGACGGGCGGAAAGATCAGAGACGTTTCGGTGAAGCCGATAGTCAGAGAACTCGTCAGCAACAACATCCAGATGCAGAACGCAGAAGCCGTCGGCTATTATTTCGGACTCGTCAAAGACACGCTTGATTTTTCTGCGGCGCCCGAGGGCGAAAGAAAGGTGCTGGAGAGGGCGTTCCGCGATTTTGCGATGTCGCTTCAGAGTTTTTCTCAGCCGATGGACGGGCTTGAAGGAGAACCCGTTCCGGACGAAAACGTCTATGCGATTTTGCAGGAAGCGCGCGACCTCGTGGAAAGGGGCAAGTGTCGTCAGGCGGTGAATTTCCTGCTCGGAAAGATAGATCTGGCGGGAGAATACACTTGCGAATTTTACAGGATTATGGCGCGCTGTTGCCTGAAATTTGACTGCAACAAGGCGGTTTACTATGCGGACAAAGTGCTAGAGATCGTCACTTCAGACGTAGCGGCGCTGTGCGTGAAATTCAACGCGGCGAACATCCTCGGCGATACTTACATGGCGGACGAGGTCGCAGACAGGCTTGTGGACGCAGTTGATTCAGACGATCTGAGAGGACTGAGAGACATATTTGCGGCGTTCGTTTCGTGCGGCTACAACGAAAAACTGCTCGAACTTTCGCGCGCGCTGGCGATCGAAGATCCCGACTATTACTACTACAACAAGATGTACGCGATAGCGCTCAATCTCTGCGGAAAGAGAGACGAAGCGCTCAAGGTCATAAACGCTCAGGTCGCGCTGATGGGCGATATGGACGACGCAAAGTTCGTCAAGAGATACCTTGAAAAGTATGCGGATTGCAGGATAAAGCCGTCGTTTTACGACTTTGCTCCGCTTGAAATGACTGCGGACATGAGGGCGGATATAGACAAAATAATAAATATGCTCCCTATGCGCACGACGTCTGAAGGCACCAGGCTGGAAGGCACGATGCGTGAGCTTAAAAACGCGCTCATCAAGATAAAGGACAAAATGTATGCGTACGAATATTTCGTCAGATTCGGGATAGAGAATTGTCCTATCGACGAAAAACTCGGCATAATCACGTTCGCTGTGTTCCTTTGCGACAGCAAATACACGGCGGATCTGAGAGAAACTGTTTCAGACATGCTTCTCGACGACGACATCACCCCGGCGCTCAAAGAGGAGATAATCACCTGCCAGTTCCTGTATTCTTCGTCGCCTGTGATCTATTACGTGCACGACGGCAGGATGTACAAGATGAACACCCGCGCGCCCAGGATAATTGAAAATTCTGATCTGGTTTTCAGGCGCGCGTACGTCACCATCCGCGTAAAGGGCGCCATTGAGGGCAAGTATTCCGGCAAACAGCTCGACGCCGCAGTAGAACGCATAATGGCGGCGCTTATATCTCAGAACAAGGAATCGCAGATAGACGACTTTCAGACTTTCGTCAAGATGGTGATGTATTATCTTGACCATGCCGCCGGCGGAGACAACCGCCGCGTGATAGAAAAAGCGACGGACATAGCGTTCGTCGAGAAGCAGGACGACTACGAGTTGTTCACCTGAAGGGAGGGAATATGGTAACTTACGAAGACGTGAAAAACAGCAAGGAGATCCAGCTTCTGATCGACGGAGCCAATCACGTGCTCAGCGCGATGAAGTATACCGAACACGGTCTCAGACACGTGGGATACGTTTCGCGGACCGCTTATATGATACTTGACAAGCTCGGTTATGACGAAAAGACCAAGGAACTTGCGAGGATAGCCGGTTACGTACACGACGTGGGCAACATGATAAACCGCAAGGATCACGGCGTGACGGGCGCACTTCTCATATATCCTATACTCAAGGATATGGGCATGCCTCTCGAGGACGTATGCGCGATCTGTACGGCTGTGGGCAACCACGAGGAGGAGATAGGCAACGTCGTGAACGAAATTGCGGCGGCAATCGTGATCGCGGACAAGAGCGACGCGCACCGCACGCGCGTGAAAAGGATCAACGAACGCAACGACGACATACACGACATCGTCAATTATTCGATACGCAAGAACATCGTGCTTGTCGACGGAGAGAAGAAGATCATCAGCGTGAAATTCTATATGGACAACTCATCGTCAGTTATGGATTACCTCAGGATATTCCTTCCCCGCATAGTCATGAGCGAAAAGGCGGCTAAGTTCCTCGGGTGCGAGTTCAGGCTGTATATCAACAACGTCATTATCAACACTGTCAAGAGAATGAGCAGAAAACAGATCGAAGACGTTCCCAAGCCGGACGACGACGATATTGAGTGATCCTGCCGAGCGGACTGAGCGGCAACGGAAATCAAGCCTTATAATATAACAATATTCAATCATGCGCGCGCTGTATGCGCGCGTTTTTATTTGCCCCGGTACACATGCGCGCGTGGAGAAAAACGGCGCGGTCAGATCTTTTCGCCGTATATTCTCGATACGATCGCGAGAACGAGGGTAGAAGTCGCCGCAACGATATAATATATTCTGAGAGGAGTGAGCAAGGAAAACGCGTAAAGCGTAAGCGCCGCCAGCGCGAATCTGTACGAATTGCGCGTGCTGAGGATTACGGGCAAAAGCGTTCTGAACGAAGGTCGAGAGGCAGTCCCCGCTATCTTTCCGTCCAGAAGTTTTTTCTTTCTGAGCGACTTGTACAGCGGTTTCAGCGTTCTGAATTTTATTTCAACGCCCGGCAGAGTGCATGATATGGCAACGCTTTTTCTTTCAAAAGAAGTGCACCAGACAGTGAGCCTGGACAATGCGTTTTTTCTGCATTTCTTGTAAAGGGAGACTATGAGATCGGCTGACGGCCGTGAGAATTTCAGATGAAGATAAACCGCAGAGCCGTCCGCAACGTAAAAGCCGTCCAGCGGGGCGGCGTTTTCGGACAGAAATCCCGCGCTTTTCAGCATCGCGGCGGTTTCGCTTTCTTCGGAAAGCAGGCAGTATGTAACGAACGATCTGTAATCCGCGTTGCCGCGTTTCCCGCCGCGTGTGAGGTAAGCGAGAACGCATACGGCGACAAGCGAAAAGGCAAAGGAAATCGCAAGTTTGACCGCGAACTTTGCCGTCAGAAGTCCGCAGATCACAAAGCTTACCACGAATACGCCGAGTATTATAAAAAACGTGTCGATATATCTGTGCATATCCTGATTGTTGACTTTTTTCACGGAGTTTAAACGTGAGGTAAAATTTTGAAAAACAATTGATTGAACGTGTGTTTTGATATATAATATTCATATGGCGAAAACGGGTATTTTCGGCGGGGCGTTCGACCCTGTGCACAATTCTCATATAGCTATGGCTGAAAAGGCGCTTTCAGCCGGTCTTGAAAAAGTGGTTTTTCTCCCTTCCGGAATTCCTCCGCACAAGAGTTGCAACGTCTCGTTCGAGGACAGGATAGAAATGCTGAAGATCGCGCTTTCCGATCGTCCGGAATTTGAACTCTGCACGCTCGAATACGAACTCGGCGGTGTGAATTACGCCTGCGACGTGCTTCCAATGATAAAAGAAAGGTATGACGACGCGGCGTATATCATAGGCGGTGACAGCCTTATAGATCTTGACAAATGGAAAGAACCTGAAAAAGTGATAAAGCTCCTTCCCCTGATCGTTTTCCCCAGAGCGGACAGAGAAGAAGAATTTGAAAAAGCGCTTGCTTACTGGCGCGGAAAGGGCGCGGACATAACGCTCGTGGACGACGTGCCGAAAGCGGTCAGTTCTACCTGCGTCAGGTATCTGATAAACATGGACAAAACGGATGACATTCCTGAAAACGTCGCCGCTTATATCAAGCGCAACGGGCTTTACAGGCGCTTTGGCGGTTACGCCGAAAAACTCAAGGCAGAAGTGTTGCCCAAAACGTTCGATCACATCGCGCGTACCTGCGAATGTGCTTTAAGGCTCAACTTCGAGTGCCGGTTAGGGCTGGACAACGACGAAGTATTCCTTGCAGCCATGCTTCACGACTGCGCAAAGCTGAGGAGCAAAAGTCCGCACGACAGGTCGAAATTGCCGGCGGATTGTGCCGGAAGCGAAGTGGAACACCAGTTCTACGGAGCCGTGCTCGCTATGGACGAATACGGAATAAAGGACGCAAAAATCGTCGACGCGATTGCTTGCCATTGTACCGGGAAACCGGGCATGAACACGCTTGACAAGCTGATTTTCTGCGCGGACATGCTCGAGGACGCGAGAGATTTCACCGGGGTGGAAGCGCTCAGAAAACTGATACGCGAAGACTTTGAAAAGGGCTTCAGAGCGTGCCTCAGGCGTTCCTATGACTATCTCATCGAAAAAAACTGCGAAATATATCCGCTGACCCGACAGGCGGTGAATTACTATAAATAAACGGAGAAAATATGCAAGCAAACGAATTGAAAAATCTGATCTGTAAAATTCTCGACGACAAAAAAGGCGTCGACATCACGGTCATCGACATCGGAGAACTTTCCATCGTTGCGGACTATTTCGTGATCGTAAGCGGGCGTTCGACCACTCAGGTCAAGGCGCTTGCCAACAATCTCGAGGAAGAACTCAGCAAGAATTATTCTCTCGAGCCGCTCAGAAGCGAAGGCAAAAGAGACGGCAGATGGGCGGTCGTCGATTACGGCAGCGTAGTCGTACACGTGTTCCACGAGGAGACGAGAAGGCTTTACAGCCTGGAACAACTCTGGGGCAACGGTCAGAACGTGACCCGTTACGAAGATTTCAGAGAAACTTATACGAAATAGCGCATAAAAACGCAGAAAACGCGCACAACTGAGGTATGAACGCATTTATCATCGCGGCTTTAGCCGCACCTCAGTTGATCGTAGCTTCCGCTTATGCCGACATAAACGGATTTCTGGCGGAATATCCGCTCGTCAAGGAGTTCTGTTACGCTTCTGCCGGTGATTATCTCGCGGTAGGGCTGATATCCGAGCCGATGTTCACTCTGAGCGGAATAACCCGTTACACAAAGGAACTTGAGAACGAACTCGCTCAGAAATTCGGTTTCAGAGAAGTTGCGGTGACTTTTGACACCGATCTCGTTTACGCGATAAAGAAGCTGGGCGGAAATGCCGACGAAAACGCGGTAAAAAACATCATTGACACCGCGAGAAAAAGGAGATAGTATGCGCATCTACGACGTCATCGACGACAAACGCAACAAAAAAGCCCTTTCCGAAGAACAGATACGTTTCTGGATCAGAGGGGTATGCGACGGCAGCGTAGCGGACTATCAGTCCGCCGCTTTGCTTATGGCGACGGCGGTAAACGGCATGACGGACGAAGAGACTTTTTATCTCACGTCAGCCATGGCTGAAAGCGGCGACACTATCGATCTCTCCGCATACGGCGACAGGACGGTCGACAAGCACTCGTCCGGGGGCGTGGGAGACAGCACCAGTTTTATCGTGATCCCCGTAATGGCGGCGCTCGGCAGAGTTTGCGCCAAGATGAGCGGCAGAGGACTGGGGCATACGGGCGGAACGCTGGATAAGCTTGAGGCGGTGGACGGGGTCAGCACTTCGCTTTCCGAAGAAGAATTTTACAGGCAGATAGACGAAGCGGGGCTTGCGATCGCCGGACAGACAAAGGATATATGTCCTGCCGACAAGATCCTGTACGCGCTCAGGGACGTCACCGCAACCGTGGAAAGCGTGCCGCTGATCGCCGCTTCCATCATGTCCAAAAAGCTGGCTTCCGGCGCAAAGAACATCGTTCTCGACGTCAAGTGCGGCAATGGGGCGTTCATGCATGACCTGAAAAGCGCGGAAAAACTCGCTTCGCTTATGGTAAAAGTCGGGAAAAGGGCAGGCAGAAACGTCAGCGCGTTGATCACCGACATGAACGAGCCGCTTTCTGATTACATAGGCAATTCCTTAGAGGTCGAAGGCGCGCTCGAAGTGCTGAGAGGAAAGACGGATTGTCCGCTTTATACCGTCGCGAAAGCGCTTTGCGTTCAGCTTCTCGGTTACGAAGGAGCGGAAAAGGACGTGGACGAAGCGGTCGCTTCGGGCGCCGCGCTGAAGAAGTTCGCCTGCATGCTTACCGCGCAGGGCGCAAAGGCTGACGCGCTTGAAAAACCGTTGTGCCGCGCTGCTTGCAAGATCGAAGTGTATTCCGAAAAATCCGGATACGTGGAAAGAGTTGACGCTATGGAAGCGGCAAAGACCGTGCTTGCGCTCGGCGGCGGAAGGAACAGAAAAGAAGACTCCGTGTCGCCGCACGTGGGAATAAAATACAACGTGCGCAGAGGAGACCGCGTTGAAGAAGACTCACTTCTGGCAACGGTGTATTTCGACCGATACGAGGACGTCGTTTTTGCACAGGACGCGCCCGCTTCGACAAAAATTCCAAAAAACAAACCACCCCGCAAAAGAC